>CAJASX010000128.1 GCA_903944725.1 uncultured beta proteobacterium | reverse complement strand
TGACCCGCCCTTTGCAGCAAATGATGATCCGCCTAAAGGAAGAGATTGCCTTTAACTGTCAGCCTGTATTGAGCAGATGCTGGGTCAATATTTGATGCAAATTAAGGCGCTAATTGGCTCAGTTTTGGATGCAAATTAACAGGGATTACCAATTAAGGTAATGGCATGCTTAGCAGCTACCCTACCTTCATCTGTTGGTATAACCCATATTTCTACTGAGCTATTAGTAGAATGAATTGGTCGGATGCACCCATTTGTAAAAAGTTCGTTGGCTTCCATATCCAGGATCACACCCAAATATCGCAAGCCGTTACATATAGTGGCACGGGTGAGAACATCATGCTCTCCAATCCCGCCTGTAAAGGCAATCACATCTATTCCGCCAATACAAGCTGAAAGTGCTCCAAACTCACGAATGGCTCTATAGCTAAACATATCTATAGCAAACTGTGCACTTGGGTTATCCAAAGACCTGAGGTAACGCATATCTGAAGAAATTTGAGAGACGCCCTTTAATCCTGACTTTGAATACAGCAAGGTCTGAAGTTCTTTATGAGTCCACCCACGATTCATTAGGTATAACAAAACACCTGGATCCAAATTGCCACAGCGGCTACCCATCATTAAACCATCTGCAGTAGAAAACCCCATTGTGGTTGCCTTACTATGCAAGTTTAAGCATGCACATAGGCTTGCACCGCCGCCTAAGTGCGCCATAATAAAACGTTTCTTTGCTTTAGAGGTCAATTTATTTAACTTTTGAGAAACATACTCATAAGAAAGTCCATGAAACCCGTAGCGCAAAATTCCTTCGTCCGCCATTTCTAAGGGCAATGCAAAATTTCTTTCTATCTTAGGCGTGTTGTGGTGAAATGCCGTATCAAAACAGGCAACTTGAGGTAAGTTCGGAAAATATTTAGAGAATATCTTGATGCCTAAAAGGTTATGCGGTTGATGTAATGGTGCTAATTCGCATAAGGTTTCTAGATATTCATAGATTAAAGAATTTACGATCACGCTATGATCAAATTTTGACCCGCCATGCACAACTCGGTGTGCAATTCCAATGAGAGAAATATTTTTAATATACTTATTCAAAATTCTTAATAGGGCCTCCAAGGCAGTCTCATAGGGTGGCTGCTCTTCTTCTACTCTTAATATTTCACTATATTGATTAAGGTTATCATTCCAGCTTATAACAAGCTCTTTGTCGGAAGATAAACCATCAATACAACCACTCAAGACTGCTTTTTCCAAAACTTCATGATGAGCTGGATATAGGGCAAACTTCAAACTTGAGGACCCAGCATTTACTGATAAAACTACTGAAGTAGGCTGCGTCATGGTTTTTGGCTGCGATAATGATGAGCCACAAGCTTTACTAAAATTGCTGAAGCAATACGATTATTACTACCATCTGCCCTACTTGTTAACGCAATTGGAACGCGACTACCCATCACAATTCCGCATGCAGTAGCTCCACCCAGATACTCCAATTGCTTAGCAAGCATATTCCCCGCTTCTAAATTTGGAACAACCAAAATATCAGCATCGCCAGCTACTTGAGAATGAATTTTTTTAATCATGACTGCCTCAGGTGAAATTGCATTATCAAATGCTAAAGGGCCATCCAAAATGCCGCCTATAATTTGACCTCGATCTGCCATCTTACATAATGCAGCAGCCTCAATCGTAGAAGGAATATTGGGGTCAATGTTTTCAACTGCGGATAAGATGGCAACTTTAGGTTTACGCTCATCGAGAATACGGAATAAGTTAATGGCATTTTGCACGATGTCGCGCTTTTCCGTTAGACTAGGATTAATTTTAATTGCAGCATCTGTAATGAGCAGTGGCTTAGGATATAGCGGGGCCTCAAAACGAAATATATGTGATAAACGATACTTGGTTCTTAGGCCCGGTTAACTGTCAGCCTGTATTGAGCAGATGCTGGGTCAATATT
>CAJASX010000127.1 GCA_903944725.1 uncultured beta proteobacterium | reverse complement strand
TGGCGGAGACGAGAGGATTCGAACCTCCGATCAGAGTTTTAGCCCCGATGCTCCCTTAGCAGGGGAGTGCCTTCGACCAGCTCGGCCACGTCTCCGTATTCAGTCACACAAATTGCCACAGCCACTAGTTTAACGGAGTGTTGGCAAAACAGCCAATTCTCCTGTAAAAGGCCAAGAAAACTACCGCTGATCTAATTCAAAGGATTTATGTAAAGCCCGTACCGCTAATTCCATATACTTTTCATCAACCACTACCGAAATTTTAATTTCGCTAGTAGAAATCATTAAAATGTTAATGCCCTCTTCCGACAGGGTACGAAACATTTTACTAGCTACACCTACGTGCGAACGCATCCCAACTCCTACAACCGACACCTTCGAGACTTTGGGGTCACCCAAAATATCTTTAGCGCCAATATGAGCCTGAACTGAATTCTTTAACAAATCAAAGGCTTTTTGATAATCGGCGCGGGGCACAGTAAAAGTAAAGTCGGTCTTACCATCAACTGACTGGTTTTGAATAATCATATCAACGTCAATATTAGCGTCGGCAATGGGGCCTAAAATTTGATACGCAATACCAGGGCGATCTGGCACACTCAAGACAGTAATTTTGGCTTCATCACGGGCGAATGCAATACCTGAAATAACGGCAGCTTCCATGGTGCTATCCTCTTCAAATGTAATTAATGTGCCTGACTTCATTTCTTGTTCGAGCGCAATTAAGGGGTCTGTCAATGAAGACAAAACTCGAGTTTTAACTTGGTACTTTCCAGCAAACTCAACTGAACGAATTTGTAATACCTTTGAACCTAAACTTGCCATTTCAAGCATTTCTTCAAAGGTAATTTTATCGAGTCGGCGGGCATCTTCGCACACTCGAGGGTCAGTGGTATAGACCCCATCAACATCTGTATAAATAAGACATTCTTCCGCCTTCAATGCCGCAGCTACTGCAACCGCAGAAGTATCAGAACCACCGCGTCCCAAAGTAGTGATGTTACCGTTCGGATCAACGCCCTGAAAACCCGTAATTACAACCGCTTTACCTAAATTTAAATCGGCCCGTATTTTTTCATCTTCAATGCCCATAATGCGGGCTTTTGTAAAAGCAGAATCGGTATGAATCGTCACTTGCCAGCCCGCATAACTAACCGCGTCAATACCCTCGCGGTGCAAAGCAAGGGCTAGCAAACCCGAGCTAACCTGTTCGCCAGTAGAGGCAATTTGATCCAGCTCACGCGGATTAGGAGTAGGATGAATTTCTTTGGCTAAATCTAGCAAGCGATTAGTTTCACCTGACATTGCCGAAGGCACTACCACCACTTGATGGCCAGCTCGCATCCATTTAGCTACGCGCTTGGCCACATTTTGAATGCGCTCAACCGAGCCCATCGATGTGCCGCCGTATTTGTGAATAATAATTGCCATAAAAGAAAGGGTAAAGCCTGCTTAAAGGCTTTATTTTACAAGGTTTGTCTGGGTACGAGTTAAAGTGTTAAAGCTTGCCATTCAGGCCAAACTCGCTTGCCTGTTGCAACCAAATTTGTATGACTTACTCCAATACCAGCTACAGCCACTAATTCGCCCTGAATATAGAGTAAAGGAGCGCACCGTTGCCATGGTGGAATGGCTGATTCTTGAAATAAATTCTTCAGAGTTCTACTTACGCCACCCATTGATTTTTGAAAACGTTCGCCTCCTTGACGTGGGCGATATTCGATCGCATCTTGCTGCTTAGCTTGTTGGACCCATTGCATAGCTAGGCCTAAACGCTTGCTGCGTAGAGGTAAAGGCAAAAAAACCCACTTACCAGCAGATGCTTCATGAGGCTGCTTGGGTGGCACGCTTGCTTCAAAAAGCAATTGCCCGCGCCAGAGACGAATCACTCCGCCGTCATGCACAAATTTCAAGCGAGCATCACTACGGGCCCGTTTTAAGTCAAGCCACCACGATTGCAAGCGATCCATGGCGGGCATTGCCAAACCTAATTGGCGCAACCAATACCGCATGACATTATTGGCCGCAGCATGATCACTTTTATATAAAGCCAATAAAGGCTTTACTTTTAATACGAGTTGATACGACGCGACATCCGCTGTGGTAGCCGACCCGATCTGCACTGTCTGCAAAATATCAATACTATCTTGCAACGCTAAACGTTCTAATAAATGATATGACTCACTTAATAATTTTGCGCTACGTGCTAAGTTTGCAATTGCGCCTGGCTGCACCAATTCAAGTTTAGGAAGTAAAGCATGACGTACTGTATTTCGCCGATATGCCAAATTGCGATTCGAAGGATCTTCTACCCATTTTAGTTGTTGCTCAAGCGCATAGGCCTCTATTTCTGTGCGAGATAAGTCGAGCAATGGTCGCCATAATGTGATTGGTTTAGCCGCAGCATGTGCGAGAGTGCGTGCGCTTGGCATGCCAGCTAAACCGCTAATACCTGCGCCACGAAGTAATTGCAACAGCACGGTTTCGGCTTGATCGTTTTGATGGTGTGCTAGTAATAAATCGCTTACCCCATGCGCCTCACATAAATCAGCCAAGGCTTCATAGCGTGCTAGCCGAGCCTCAGCCTCATTGGTTTTGGCGGGTAGCTGCAACAAACGAAAATCAAAATTTGCGCCTTTATTCAGTGCGGCTTGGGCACAAAAATCAAGCCAAGCATCGGCCGATTTTTGTAAGCCATGATGAACATGAAATACCCAAACGACGGCTTTTTGGTTTTTTGTTTGCCTACCATTGGAATGAAGATCTGCAGCCAACAAGCTGCGCATAACTGCATCAAACAGCACCATTGAATCAAGGCCGCCACTTAAAGCAACGCCAATCACTACACCTTTGCCTTTAGGAAGTTGTGGCTGGGTAGCCTTGCTCCTGCGTAGGCTAAGTGGTTTTGGTTTCAGCTTCCTTGAATTTGCCATAACTCATTAAACGCTCATGCCTACGCTCGAGTAATTCTTTTTTACTCATTGATTCAAAAGTCTTTAACGCCTCGCTTAATGCTTTGCGCATTTCAGTCATCATATTTTCATAGTTGCGGTGTGCGCCACCAACTGGTTCACCCACAATACGATCAATTAAGCCTAAGTTTTTTAAGCGTTGGGCGGTAAGAGCTAGCTGCTCGGCAGCTTCAGGGGCTTTCTCAGCTGTTTTCCATAAAATTGAGGCACAGCCTTCTGGAGAAATGACGGAATAGGTTGAGTATTGCAACATCATTACCAGGTCACCCATTGCAATTGCTAGCGCCCCACCCGACCCGCCTTCACCAATAATGGTGGTAATAATTGGCACCGTTAACTCGGCCTGGGTAAATAAATTTCTACCAATGGCCTCTGATTGATTGTGTTCTTCTGCATCAATTCCAGGAAAAGCACCTGGTGTATCGACAAATGTAAAAACAGGCAGCTTAAATTTTTCAGCTAAACGCATCAAACGCATTGCTTTACGATACCCTTCGGGCTTACTCATACCAAAATTTCGTAAGGCACGCTCTTTAGTATCGCGACCTTTTTGATGACCAATAATCATACAAGCATTTTCGTTAAAGCGCCCTAAGCCGCCAATAATAGATTGATCATCAGCAAAGGTACGATCACCATGCAATTCATGAAAGTCAGTAAATAAAGCATTGATGTAGTCTAGAGTATAGGGACGCTGTGGATGCCGAGCAACTTGTGAAACTTGCCACGGGCTTAGATTGGCATAAATGTCTTTAGTCAGTTGCTGACTTTTTTCAGTAAGCGTTTTAATTTCGGTCGAAATATCAACTGAAGATTCATCTTGCACAAAACGCAATTCTTCAATTTTGGTCTCTAGCTCACCAATCGATTGTTCAAAGTCTAAAAAAGTGGTCTTCATCACTGAATTCTAATATTCCACAGGAATAGGATCAATACTGCGCCACATATACCAAGTAGCTACTGTACGCCATGGCGCCCAATTCGCCCCAACCTCGCGCATTTCATGCCGACTTACTGGTTCGCCACTAAAGTAATTTAATGAGATAGCCCGAATTAAGCCAATATCATCTAGTGGCAAAACATCAGGGCGAATTAGATTAAACATCAAAAACATTTCAGCTGTCCAGCGGCCAATACCACGAATCTCAGTTAACTCTCGAATTACGCTTTCATCATCCATCGATTGCCATTGCTTAGCTTGCAAGCGCCCCTCATGAAAATGCCCTGCCAAATCACGAATATACTCAACTTTTCGCCCAGAAAGCCCAGCGCTGCGTAGATGCTCGGTAGGTACAGATAAAACTTGAGCTGGATTTATTTTTTTTTCTAAATTTGCGACTAAGCGGTTCCATACCGATTGGGCCGCAGCTACTGAAATTTGCTGGCCCACAATCGCCCGTGCGAGCGTATTAAAGGCGTCGCCACGTGTCACTAAAAAGCCGGTACCATAGCGCGGAATTAGTTTGCGCAAAATGCGATCTTGCCGCATTAAATCATCACAAGCTTGCTGCCAATAATCTGGAGCCTTAAGGGTGGCTATTTTTTTACCCCTAGGTTTGGCAAGCGTTTTTTGTAGACTAGGTTTAGCAGGAGCAGCTTTAGGTGTGTTTAAGCGCGTCGCCATATAGTTAAGCCCCCCGCTTGATCTTCCAAAACAATACCTTGTGCTAAAAGGTTTTCTCGAATTGCATCGGCTTGTGCAAAATTGCGCGCAGCTTTAGCGGCTATCCGTGCAGCAATCTGCTCTTCAATCAGTTCAGGGCTTAAGCCAGCCAAGCTATCGCTTTGTAAAAAGGTAGTTGGGTCACATTGTAAAAAATTTAAAGTGCCCGCTAGGTAATGTAAAACTTGCGCCAAAGCTAGGCGCTCGTAATGCTGAGCACGATTAATTTCACTCGTGAGAGCAAATAAAACAGCAATTGCTTCGGGAGTATTAAAGTCATCGTTCATAGCGGTTGTAAAACGCTGCACCCAAGGGTTCGGTGAATCTAATAGGTTAAATGAATCTATCCTTATAAATTCCGGGGTTTGCGCTAAGGCAGTATATAAACGGCTTAAACCAGCGCGCGCTTCTTCTAGTTGCGAATCACTGTAATTAATTGGGCTGCGATAATGTGCCCTCAGCATAAAAAAGCGAATTACTTCTGGGTCAAATTGCTTAAGCACATCACGAATCAGAAAAAAATTACCTAAAGATTTAGACATCTTTTCTTTATTAACCCGAATATGTCCGTTATGCATCCAATAATTTACAAAAGGGGGATCAAGCGGATCGCGCTGGCTGCCGTAAAGCGCACCCTCGCTTTGGGCAATTTCATTTTCATGATGGGGAAATTGTAAATCGGCACCGCCGCCATGAATATCAAAATGCTGTCCCAATAAATCACATGACATTGCAGAACACTCAATGTGCCAGCCTGGTCGTCCCTCTCCCCATGGAGATTGCCAACGGGTATCGTTTGGTTCTTCTGGCTTAGCACTCTTCCATAAAACAAAATCTAAGGGATCGCGCTTACCACTACTTATAGCCACACGCTCGCCTGCATAAAGGTCATCAATTGATTTGCCCGAAAGCTGACCATATTTAGGGAACTTGCGCACCGCAAAATTAATATCGCCATCATCGCCTTGGTAGGCCAATTGATGATCAATTAGTCGGGTAATCATGCCTTGCATTTGGTTAATAAAATCGGTGGCACGCGGCTCGTGATTCGGCCGTAATAAACCCAATTGGTCGGAATCAGCATGCATCTCTGCAATAAAACGGTTTGTTAAGGCTAAAATAGGTTCTTGGTTTTCTAATGCCCGTAGAATGATTTTGTCATCGATATCGGTGATATTGCGAACATAATTCACCTCATACCCTAACTCGCGTAACCAGCGTACCACCATATCAAAAACAATCATTACCCGAGCATGCCCAAGATGGCAAAAATCATAGACCGTCATGCCGCAAACATACATGCTCACATGGGGCGGAGCAATGGGCTTAAAGACCTCTTTCGAGCGGCTCAGGGTGTTATAGATTTGCAGCATAAAGGCGGTGAAGGCAATTGGTTTTGCTAATTTGTTAGACTGCTGAGTATATCGAATGAACCCACTCTACATCCCCCCGCCTAAAATCACTTTTTCTTTGTGCCGTACCACCCTTTTGCTGGGGTGTAGTGCCGCACTCTTCTGCTTGGGTGGTTGCGCTAGCCTCAATGGCGACCCAAATGTGAATTATATGATTCCTCAGGCTACCTTCAATGATGGCCCTCCATCTATGGCAGATTCAGTCGCAGTACCGTATCAATAAGTTGGCCAGCATGACTTTATTCACCTTCATACGGCAGTTTTTAATTTCCCTCGTAGTTCTTAGTCTGCTCGTTATAAGTGCATGCACGACTACCCCGCCGCCGCCAGTGGTTTCTTCCTATAGCCCGACCGCAGGGTTTGATCCGCTCACCGCTAATATTGCGAATTCAATTGCTGTGCCCTACCTCTCGTTTTTAATAATTGAGCCCGACGCCCTAGCTAAAGATGGCATCCCTCCGCAAATTGAAAAGCTAATTAGGGCTAGGCAATTTAAAGAAGCCGTTGATCAAATCGATTTAGCCTTAGTTAAAAATCCACGTAATGTGCAATTACGTTTTTTAAAGGCACGTCTTCTCATTGAGCTTCATAATCTTCCAGCCGCAAAAAAAACTTTTACAGAAATTACCCAGCAATTTCCAGAGCTACCTGAACCATATAATAATTTAGCAGCTATTGGCGCAAGCCAAGATCAATGGATAGATGCGCGCGATTATTTAGAATTAGCCCTTAAATTACGCCCCGATTATGCAACTGCTTTAGCAAATTTAGGTGATATTTATATTCGTTTGGCTGCAAAAAATTATGAAGCAGCCGCTAAGCTTTCACCCAATATTCGTGAATATGCGCGCCGCAATAAAGCCTTGCAAGAAATTCTCAAGCCGCCACTCGTAAAGACGCCACTACCTACCCCGGTAAAACCTGCCGCTGTACCAAGCGGTTCAGCCCCAAGCATTGCAAAATAAACTCCTTTAAACCCAACCTTTAGAAAGCATCTCAAACAATGGCCAAAGTTCTTCTACAAACCAATAAAGGTAATATCACCTTATTACTCGACGCCGCCAAGGCTCCTAAAACTGTAGCTAATTTTTTACAATATGTAAAAAGCGGTCATTACGATGGCACCATCTTTCATCGGGTCATTGATAATTTTATGATTCAGGGTGGTGGTATGACTACTGGCCTAAAGCAAAAGTCAACGCTGGCTGAAATTGAAAACGAAGCTAATAATGGCTTAAAAAATCTACGCGGTACTGTGGCTATGGCTCGTACCAACGAACCCCATTCTGCTTCTTCCCAGTTCTTTATTAATTTAAATGATAATGATTTTTTAAATCACACCGCGCCTAACGCACAAGGCTGGGGTTATGCGGTTTTTGGTGAGGTTAGCGATGGAATGGATGTAGTAGACGTCATCCGCAAAGTTAAAACTGGTAATGCAGGTTTTCACCAAGATGTACCAACCGAAGACGTTACCCTTGAGAAGGCTACTGTTCTCGAAGCATAATTCAACGCTAACTCAAACCCCATAGCATGATTCCTCCTTATTCTAGCGCGCTGCTCATTTCAGATATACACCTTACGCCGTCTATGCCAATTACGGCACAACGGTTTATTGATTTTTGTGAAAAAGAGGCGCGTTCGGTCGAGGCAGTTTTTATATTGGGTGATCTGTTTGAGTTTTGGGTGGGTGACGACGCTAGTATGCGATCACCCTTTCATTTAGAAATTAAACATGCCCTGGCTAATCTAACGCTCAGTGTAAAAACCTACTACATGCATGGCAATCGAGATTTTTTAATTGGGCCCGATTTCTTAAAAAAAACCGGCATGACGCTATTACCCGACCCTAGTAAAGTAATTTTGGCTGATACTGAATACCTCTTAAGCCATGGCGATATTTTATGCACTGCCGATAGCGCCTATCAACTCTTTCGTAGTTGGGTTCGTAAGCCTTGGCTACAAAATTGTTTTTTAAAAATGCCACTTCATTGGCGCCGCAGTATTGCGCATAGCTTGCGCAGCAATAGCACCGCACAATATCAGCGCGCTGCACGGGCTGAACCAGAAGTAATTCAAATGAAGGTCGATGTTACCCTCGATGCCTGCGCAAACATGGTAGATCAAGCTAAGACCTATCAACTAATTCATGGGCATACGCATCTTCCAACCCGCCATCATGAAAACTTAAGTCAAGTTGAATGGCAGCGCTGGGTGCTATCCGACTGGGATTTAGACCACCCTGAGAGTGTTTTACCTAAAGCTAGCGCCCTCCGCGTTGATACTAGTGGCGTTCGTTATCTTGATTTAGTGAAGGCGTAAAAGGCCCGCTGCACAGGTCAGTTTTATACTAACGATTTAAGCGCTTGTCTTAGCATAAGGACGCAAAATTTGTGCCATTTGGGCAAATAAACGTGGGTTTGCTGCCATCACTTCCCCACTTTGTAAAAAGCCCTCCTCGCCTAAATACGTCCCCACTAAACCACCTGCTTCAGCCACAATTAACGCGCCTGCTGCCATATCCCAAGGCTTCAAATCACTTTCAAAAAAACCATCGTATCGACCAGCAGCCACATACACTAAATCTAATGCAGCAGCGCCTGGTCGCCGCAAGCCAGCACATTGGCGTGACATCTCGGCAAATATTCGTAGATAGGTTTCGAGATCTTGATCTTCTCGATACGGAAACCCCGTGCCCAGTAGGGCATTTGCCAAACGGGTTTCTGCGGCAACGCGTAAACGACGTCGATCTAAATAAGCGCCACTGCCACGCGTGGCGGTAAATAGTTCGTCACGGCTCGGGTCGTATACCACCGCTTGCTGAGTCACACCCGCAACCGACAGGGCAATTGAAACGGCATATTGGGGAAAGCCATGAATAAAATTCGTGGTGCCGTCTAAGGGGTCAATAATCCAAATAGATTCGGCCTCAGGTTTATGGCTACCAGTTTCTTCAGCCAAAAACCCATGGTCTGGATAAGCTTCGCTAAGGGTTTCAATAATTGCAGCTTCGGCTTGCTGATCTACTTCTGTCACAAAATCATTATGCTGTTTACGATCGACCTGTAAACGCTCTAAATTAAGCGAGGCACGATTAATAATTGTTCCGGCACGACGGGCAGCCTTAACGGCTACATTCAACATAGGATGCATAAGATAGGGGTGAGCAAATTAAATAAGAGCAAGCTGGCTAGCGCCCTAAAAAATACAGGACAATAACAAGCGAAGCGCTCATCTTAAACGATCATTTGTAAAAATCCCCAAAGTGCTTTGTTTAAGCAAACTTTCCATGCCCCCTAAGCCCCCTAAGCCAACCATCAATGACCTCATTTATTCAGGTGTTATTAAGCCGATGAGCAAGCTAGAGAATAAGTCTGTACCAACTCAGCAAGGCGTGCATCCTGCTTTTACTGCGCTTAATTGGGTCTTGGTGCAAACCAGTCACCCTGGCAATATTGGCTCAAGCGCGCGGGCAATTAAAACCATGGGTTTTGAGCGCCTTACGCTGGTAGCACCGCGCTACGGTAAACCATCTACTCATTCTGATGCCATTGCCCTTGCCAGCGGCGCTAGAGACGTTCTAGAGCAGGCTAATGAAGTACCTAACTTGGGTCCAGTTTTAAAAAATTGTACTTTGGTGCTTGGTTTAACTAGTCGCGAACGGCAATTTGGGCCACCAGAGTTATCTTGGCAAGAAGCCTGCCAGCGGGTCACCCAATTATTGATGAATGAAGAGCAAGTTGCTTTAGTTTTTGGTAATGAAAGAACTGGCTTAGATAATGAAGCCCTCAAACTTTGTTCGCATCGGGTGTATTTAGAGGCTAATCCAGCTTATTCATCCCTAAATTTAGCGCAAGCCGTGATGGTCTGTGCCTACACCTTGCGCCAGTCTTTACAAGCCGAAATAAGCCTCCAAAAAAATAATCTCAAGCCCAGGGTAGCCCAAAGTAAGTTAGCCGACCCCACTGAAGTTGCGGCGATGGCAGAGCATTGGCGCCAAGGGCTAGAATCCATTGGCTATCTTGATCCCGATCGACCCAAAAAGCTCATGCCTCGCTTGCAAGCCCTTTTTGCCCGCGCCGAATTGCATAAAGAAGAAATTGATCTATTAAGGGGCATTGCCAAACAAATGCTGACAAAAAAATAAACGCTTCCGATTAAACTCTCACTATGACCAACCCGTTCTTCGAAGAAGTCGACTCCATTATTGCCCGTGATCCTGCCGCCCGTAATCGGCTTGAGGTAGTGCTGTGCTACCCTGGTTTGCATGCAGTATGGCTGCATCGCGTTGCACACTTTTTGTGGCAAGCCAATCTAAAATTAATTGCCCGTCTTTGGTCAATGTTGGCCCGCTGGCTTACGGGTATTGAAATACACCCTGGTGTCAAAATAGGCAGGCGGGTCTTTCTCGATCATGGGCTCGGTATCGTCATCGGCGAAACTACTGTCATTGGTGACGATTGCACTATTTACCAAGGGGTTACTTTAGGTGGTACCTCACTCTATAAAGGTGCTAAGCGACACCCCACCCTAGGTAAGGGTGTAGTAGTTAGTGCTGGCGCTAAGGTCTTGGGAGGATTTACAGTTGGCGATGGAGCCCGCATTGGCTCCAATGCTGTGGTGCTAAAAGAAATACCAGCAGGAGCTACAGCAGTTGGCGTACCAGCCCGCACTTTACACCCCGATTTACCGGGTAACGGCAGTCCAGAAAGTAAAGCCAATTTTTCTGCCTATGGCATTACGCCTAATGCAGATGATCCAATGTCACTTGCGTTAAAAGGCTTAATTGATGCCACTCTCTTACAAGAAACAAAAATTCAAGCCTTAGAAGAGGCTTTGGCAAAACTCAATGGAGGCGGTTCAACTGGCTCAGCAGCAAGTCCTGAAGATGGCGCAGCCATGCGTGAACTTGACGCCATTAAGCGCTGGCTTAAAGAATAACCAGGGAATAATAAAGAAATAAAGTTTGGAACTTAATGCAAGGTATGGGGATTGTCACCATCTTTTTTTTGGACGCCACCAATGTAATCCTCATCACCTTCTTCATCGCTTTCATCTAGCAAGCCAAAACCAAGACCTTCTGCACCCTTTGGGTAACGGTTTTGAATCTCATCATCGGTGGCTACACGCACTTCCTCTACTTGTAACCAAAAACGCAAGGACATCCCAGCCAAGGGATGGTTGCCATCTAACACCACTTGATTTTCAGCTACATCGGTTACGGTATAAATCATGGCAGAAAGATCATCCTCATCCACGTCATCAATGGTTTCTCGGGCTTGCTCAGAATCATTCGAAAAATCATCAGCATCAGGCACGCCCTCAAATTGCATGCCAACTTCAAGTGGCTCTGGAAAACGGGTACGTGGTTCTATTTTTAATAGTTCGGGATCATACTCACCAAACGCATCGCCTGGATTAAGTTGTAAAGTTGTTTCATAACCAACATCTTGACCATCTAGGGCGGTTTCAATTTTTGGAAAAGTGCCATCATACCCGCCATGCAGGTATACCATCGGAGCTTCAGGTTCTTCGATGATATTGTTTTGGGCATCGGTTAATTTATAACGAAGAGAAACAATGGTATTTTTGGAGATCTTCATGCGTATTTTTTACTGATTAGTTTGCTATAAATTGAGAGATGAGTTCATTTTACTTGAGCAATGCCTACCAACCTCCTCCCGCCCCTGAGGTCCTGTTATTAAAACAAGCTTGGTCCCTACTCGGGAATCTTAGCCCACAAGTTTTTATGCGCGATTACTGGCATAAACAACCTCTTTTAGTTCGCGGGGCTATTCCTGCATTTGGTCAGGCAAAAGCCTTGGGTCAAGCTCTAGATAGCCCTCTTTCAGCCAAAACCCTTCTATCGATGGCCTGTAGCAGCAACTGCGAAGCACGTTTAGTGCAGTCTAAGCCTTGGCGCCTGACCGAATTCGGCAACACCCCGTTGCGACGGAAAGATTTGCCCAGCCTAGACCAGCCTAATTGGACTCTATTAATCCAAGGGGTAGAGGCCCACCATTCCGCTGCAGCTAATATCCTTTCCTGGTTTCGCTTTATTCCAGATGCTAGATTAGATGATCTAATGGTTAGTCTCGCAGGGAAAGGTGGGGGGGTAGGCCCTCATTTTGACTCTTATGATGTGTTTTTGGTGCAAATGTGCGGGCGCAGAAAATGGTCAATTTCAAGCCAAAGCGATTTAAAGCTACGTGCTGACTTACCACTCAAAATTCTGCAGAACTTTAAAGCACAACAGGAATGGGTTCTTGAGCCCGGCGACCTGCTCTATTTACCGCCGCATACCGCCCACGATGGCGTTGCGCTTGATGCAGGGTGTCAAACCTGGTCGGTTGGCTTTCGCGCCCCTAGCTATCGCGAATTACTTCAAGAAGGTTTATGGCGTTTAGCCGAATCTTTAGAAGACATACCTGCCTTAGGGGCTTTCTACGCCGATCCCCAGCAAAGCGCAACAGCACACCCTGAAAAACTGCCGCAAGAGCTCATCAAACAACTCACAAAGCAACTGAAAAGCCTTGATTTAAATGATATTAATCAATTTCTATTAGGCATTAGCGCCCATTTAAGCGAGCCTAAACCTAGCGCCTTTTTTATGCGTCCTGCTCGGCCTTTAAGCTACGCCGAATTTATTCGGCGGCTTTGTACCACCCCCCTACGCCCACACCCACTAAGCCGGCTCATTTGCCATCAAAGACAAGTCTTTTGTAATGGTGAAAATATGACCCAAACTGCCACACCATTAACCCAAGGGCTATGGCAAGCCCTTGCTGCTAAGCAAATAATTGCCCCCCTCACAAAAGAGGCCAAAAATTACTTACTTCATCGACCTAACTCAGGTCATTTGAGCAATTCTATTTATAGCGCGTATGCCGCGGGCTGGCTAATTTTTGAACGCTTTGACTAATGATGGCTATAATGTTTTCTGGATTTGTTAAGGGCTAACCCTTAATAAGCTCCAACATCAATTACCGGTAATTGTTGTTTATTTTTTTAAAGGAACTTACAAATGAAGAAGTCGCTATTACTTGCTGCTATGTTGGCCGTTGCTTTGGCTGCCTGTGGCAAAAAAGAAGAACCAAAACCAGCTCCTGCTCCAGCTGCTGCAGCTCCTGCTGCTCCAGCTGCTGATGCAGCTCCTGCTGCTGCAGCTCCTGCTGCCGCAGCTCCTGCAGCGCCAGCACCTGCTGCTCCAGCAGCAAAGAAGTAATCTTCTCTCCGAAGAACGAAAAAGCCGCTTACGCGGCTTTTTTTACAAACTAAAACTACCCATAAGAACTTTAGCGGGCTAGTTGCGCAGTTAATATTGTTAACAATTGAAGTCCGGCAGGAGTGTTTTCTGGCTTACCCTCGGCATCTTGCACAAATACCTGGCTTGCATCAGCCCCATTCGCCTTTACATAAATACGATATTGCTTAGCTAGTAAAGCGGCTTCATCTTTGCCACTAAACAACCCTGAGAAAAATCCCTTACTGCTCTCACCGCTATCTTTCGTATTTACATAGCGCACAAAATAAATGCCCTTTGATCGATCGCGATCGATCACAGTAAAGTTTGAACGATCAAGTGCTAATCCAACATCGCGCCAAGCGCGATCAAAGCTACTGGGTAATTCAACGATGGCTGCGCCATTACTACCTTGCTCTAATTTAGCTTTAACCACTTTTACCGTGGGCGAAGCGCTGGCAGCCAATTGGGCCTTAGCCTGCTCTTGGGTATGCCCCAGACGTTCCATTAAGCGAACTAAAAAGGCTGCATCTAGCTCAGGGTCATTGGGCCTAGGTACCCACTTAGTTGAAATGACGCCACCACTGTTGTCGCGAACTGGCTCCTCGGAAGCACCTTTATGGGTAATAAAAATTTCGGTCTGATCAGGCTTTAGTACCTCTAAACGAGTTTTATATTTATCTCGCTCACCGGTATCAAAAACGCTCGAAAGTACACCACCCAAAAGGCTGCGCAGATAATCTTGGGGAATTTTAGCGCGATTTTCTACCCAATCGGTTTCCATAATGCCCGTGGAAGGTGAATCGACCAGCAATAAAAATCCATTTTCTTGCCAAAAATCTTTCACTTGTGGATAAAGTTCAGCGGCTGGTTTATCTATTATGAGCCAGCGTTTATCGCCATCACGCATAATGCGCATACCTGGAATACCGGTTAAAGGTGTTTTACGCGTTTCACCACCCTTTTTAAGGATTGCCGTGAAATCAGACATGGTAGCGCTACCGTCTTGCACTAAGTAACGCCGATCGGCTTGCGAAGTAACAAGATCAGGTGGGTAAGTTAAATTAGGGCCACGCTGTACACCCCCCGATTTGTAATCGACCTTATCAGAACTCATTGTTGAGGTCGTGCAAGCAGTTAGGCCAATCGTCATGCCCATGCAAGCCAGCATAAACAGTGTTACCAAACGATGTTGACAAGATGTTGAGATTAACACCAGGCGAACGATAAACATTTGCTGAAAAATCTTGCCATCAAAAATCATAAAAGACCAAGTTGCTTTAAGGTTGCTAGTAAAGGCTCACGCAAAGCGGGGCTAAGTGGCGTTAAGGGCAAACGAATGCCAGGAGTAATTTTACCCATGGCATGTAAAGCCCATTTAACAGGAATTGGATTCGCCTCTATAAACATTGCCTTATGCAAGGCAAGCAATTGAAACTGAAGCTCGCGAGTGCGCTCAAGATTGCCGTTCATAGCAGCCACGCACAAGTCGTGCATTAAACGTGGAGCAACATTAGCAGTAACAGAAATATTGCCCTGACCACCCATTAACATCAACATACAGGCAGTAAGGTCATCGCCTGAGTAAACCGCAAAATTGGCCAGACCTGCCTGCTTTAAATCAGCCAACAACATGCAGCCGCGCTCTAAATTACCAGTGGCATCTTTAATACCTATAATGCCTGGTACCGTGGCTAAACGTAAGATCGTGTCGTTGGCTAAATCGGCAACTGTTCTACCCGGCACGTTATAAAGAATCATGGGTAAATCAACCCGCTCAGCAATTAATTTAAAATGCGCAAACATGCCATCTTGAGTTGGCTTGTTGTAATAAGGCACTACTTGAAGACTAGCATCTGCGCCCACTTTTTTAGCAAACTCAGTTAATTCAATTGCCTCAATCGTAGAGTTACCACCCGTGCCAGCAATCACTGGAATACGACCCGCAATCTGCTCAACCGCGACTCGAATTAATTCGCAATGCTCTGCCACAGAAACCGTGGGCGACTCACCGCTCGTGCCAACAATGACTATCGCAGAGGTACCTTCGGCAACATGCCAATCTAATAAATTACGCAAGGCAAGAAAATCCAAGGCGCCATCAGCAAACATAGGCGTAACAATGGCCACCATACTGCCTTTAATCGGCTTTTTAAGCAAAGTGGTGCTAGGAGCAGTAGAAGAAGTCATCGGTGAAATTGTAACGGATAAGCCCTTTTAAGCTGGTTTTTTAGCGCATAAGCGTTGCACCATGGCGGGCTTAGGTTGGGCAGTAAAGAGATCTTCAAAAGCCACGACCTGAAGGCCGGTTTGTTCTGCCAATTGCAGTAACTCGCCAGGTTTTAATAAAAATTCTGGGCTCGCTGGCTTACCAAATTGAGCATTTCCCAATGCAAAGGTTTCATAAATCAATAGCCCATTTGCATTTAACAGCTGAGGTAAAAGCGCTAAAAAAGGACGATAAAGATAATTGGTCACCACAATACCATCCCAATAACCATAAATTGAGCTTGGTAATGGCCACATCGAGCCTTCCAAATCGCTTTCCAAAAACTGGGGCATATTTTCTTTAAGCCCGATAGCGCTTAAGCGAGCCAAGGCCAAGGCATCTGGTTTGAGATCAACCCCAAGTACATCAAAGCCCAAACTCGCCAATAAAATACTATGCCGACCACTGCCACAGGCTAAGTCAAGTACCCTTCCGCCTGGTTTAAGTAGCGCAGCAAACCGCACTACCCAGCTAGAGGGGTCAAGCACTGTTAGTCATAGGCCAGACCCATGGCTTCACGAACATCGCGCATGGTTTCTTGCGCGACTTTGCGCGCTTTATCGCAGCCATCAGCAATAATCGAACGCAATAAACTGGGGTCATCTAAATACATTTGGGCCCGTTCAAACATCGGTTGTTGCTCACGCAAAATTGCATCAATTACTGGTTGCTTACACTCTAAACAACCAATACCAGCCGTCATACAACCCTTTTTAGCCCAATCTTGTGTTACAGCATCGGAATAAACCAAATGCAATTGCCATAAAGGGCAATGCTCGGGGTTTCCCGGATCAGTGCGCCGCACTCGCGCTGGATCGGTTGGCATGGTACGAACTAAACGAATAATTTCCGCAGGCTGTTCGCGAATACTAATTGTATTACCGTACGACTTAGACATTTTTTGACCGTCAAGCCCAGGCATACGTGATGCTTTCGTTAATAAAGCCTGTGGTTCAGGCAAGATGATTTTGCGCGCTCCCTCTAAATAACCAAATAAACGTTCGCGATCTACCATTGATAAACTTTGTGAATCTTGCAATAGTGCTTGTGCTTGCTCAAGGGCTTGGGCATTACCTCGCTCTTGATAGGCCACTCGAAGCTCAAGATACATTTTGGCGCGCTTACTGCCTAACTTCTTGACAGCCTCAAGTGCCTTTGTTTCAAAATCGGCCTCGCGCCCATATAAATAATTAAAGCGCCGTGCCACTTCACGTGACATTTCAACATGGGGCACTTGATCTTCGCCAACAGGAATAAATTGAGCGCGATAAATTAAGATATCGGCCGCCTGCAAAAGTGGATAGCCTAAAAATCCGTAGGTTTGTAAATCTTTTTCTTTTAATTTTTCAATCTGATCTTTATAGGTTGGCACTCGCTCTAGCCAACTTAAAGGTGTACCCATTGCTAACAATAAAAATAGTTCGGCGTGCTCAGGTACTCTACTTTGAATAAATAAAGTGGCTTGATTCGGGTCAACTCCCGCTGCTAACCAATCGATCACCATTTCCCAAGCAGACTCCTCAATCACGCTTGGGGTTTCATAATGGGTGGTAAGCGCATGCCAGTCGGCCACAAAAAAGAAACAAGGATATTCCGATTGCAGATTTACCCAGTTCTTTAAGACTCCATGGTAGTGCCCTAGGTGCAATGAGCCAGTGGGCCGCATGCCAGAAAGTACGCGTTCAGCAAACATATTTCATTTTTTTCTAAAAATTAAATATAAAAATTACAATAGTTAATGAAAAACCGACCAAATTGGCGTCAGGTTAGAAGGTAAAGGTGGCAGCAGACCTAAATCAGTATGGCTTTCACTTGGGTCATGAAAATCAGAACCACGCGAGGCCATAAAGCCATAATTAAGCGCTATTTGAGCAAAAGTGTGATACTGATCTGGGCTATGACTACCGGTTACCACTTCAATTCCTAAGCCACCTAAATCTTTAAACCGCTCGTAAAGCTCGGTCATTTGTAGTGCAGTTAAATGATATCGCCCGGGATGTGCAATTACCGCTACCCCGCCAGCACTACGAATCCACTGAACAGCATTTTCTAGGTTTGCCCAACGATGTTGCACATAGCCTGGTTTGCCAGCTACTAAATAATTTTTAAATACTGTTTCGGTATCGCGACAAAAACCCTGCTCTACCAAAAAACGGGCAAAGTGAGTGCGCGATATCAACTCAGGGTTGCCGGCATACAGTTGCGCACCTTCAAAGCTGCCATGAATACCCACTTTAGATAATTGTTCGGCCATGGCTTGAGCTCGATTACGCCGTCCATCACGGGTTTGACGCAGACCTTCGATTAAGCCAGGATTGCTTGGATCAATGCCAAGCCCAACAATATGTACCGTATGATCTAACCAAGTAATCGAGATTTCAACCCCCGCTACATATTGAATCCCAAAACGGGTTGCCGCAACTTGGGCGCAAGCCTGACCACCTAATTCATCATGATCCGTTAAGGACCATAGTTGTACGCCATTGGTATAAGCACGCTCTGCCAGCGCTTCTGGCGTTAAGGTTCCGTCTGAAACAACCGAATGGCAATGCAAATCGGCGTTGAGCGCTAATGACTTATTCATGGGTCTATTTTAGGTCAAGCTGGTATTAATTACTCGGCGAGGCGCATCAAGATAGGCGCGCGATTGCATTTCCATTAAGCGCGACACCGTTCGGCCAAATTCTGCAACGATCTGCCCTTCAGGATAAAGCCCTGCCGCAGGAACTTCAGCAGACATAATGAATTTAATTTTATGATCGTACAGAACATCAATTAGCCAGATAAACCGCCGTGCTTCATTGGTCATGCGCGGCGGCATATAAGGCACCTCCGATAGCATAATGGTGTGAAAGCGCTTAGCTAACTCAAGATAATCGTTTTGCGAACGCGGGCCCCCGCAAAGGGTCTTAAAGTCAAACCAAACTACCCCTTCAGACAAGCGAAATGGGCGAATTTGCCGTGACTCGATAAAGAGGACAGGACATGACATCTCATCGCGATTACCACTTAAGCGTTTAAAGGTATTTAATAAAATTAAATGATTTTGCGGTGTTAAGGGATATAAGTAAGCCTCAACTTGCGCCATTTGCAATTGGCGATAATCAGAGCCAGCATCGACATTCAAAATATCTAGCTTGTCTTTTAATAACTGAATGGCAGGCATGAGTCGATCACGATGAAGGCCGTCGGGATAAAGTTGATCGGGCTGGTAATTCGAGGTCATGATAAATTGCACTCGATCTTCAAATAAGGCTTTTAATAAGCGATATAAAATCATCGCATCCGCAATATCATTAATATGAAACTCATCAAAACAAATTAAGCGATAGCGATCAGCAATACGTTTAGCTAACTCGTCAAGTGGGTTTGCTAAACCCGAAAGTTCATGTAATTCATGGTGAACCCCGCGCATGAACTCATGGAAATGAATGCGGATCTTTTTTTCAACTGGCGAAGCAGCATAAAAACAATCCATTAAAAAAGATTTGCCTCGCCCAACGCCACCCCATAAATAAATACCTCTTGGCAGCTCAGGGTGGAAAAGCTTTTTCTTTAGAGCGTTATCGCGTTTTTCTTTATAGCTTACCCACTCATCTTCGCACTGTTGCAAACGAACAAGCGCACGTTCTTGTGCGGGGTCTGTTTGGTAGCCATGTAACCTGAGTTCATGGCGATAATACTCTGCAACTTTCAATTACATGTTTAATGCGCGTTGATCGGTTGCAAGAGCAGCCTCACGCATTACCTCAGATAAGCTGGGGTGAGCATGACAAATACGCGCAATATCTTCAGCCGCAGCTTTAAATTCCATCGCCACAGCAGCCTCAGCAATAAGGTCAGATGCATTTGGACCAATAATATGCACCCCTAATACTTCATCTGTTTTCGCATCTGCAAGCACTTTAATAAATCCTTCAGAGCGGCCCATACCTAAAGCACGGCCATTGGCTGCAAATGGAAATTGCCCCGCTTTAAAGGCGCGACCGCTTTCTTTAAGTTGCTGTTCAGTTTGACCTACCCAAGCAATTTCAGGGTCGGTATAGATAACCCAGGGAATGCAGTTGTAATCAATATGGGGTTTTTGACCAGCCATGATTTCAGCTACTAATACCCCTTCATCTTCAGCCTTATGTGCCAGCATTGGACCGCGCACGACATCACCAACCGCATAAATACCAGGCGCAGCAGTTGCACAAGAATGATTGTCAATCGGCACAAAACCACGCTCATCAGTTTTTAAGCCAACGGCTGCTAAATTAAGTCCATCTGTATTAGGCACCCGCCCAACAGAAACAATTAAGCGATCACACTCTAATTTTTGTGCTTTACCTGCGCTATCTTGGTAATTTACTACTACCCCTTTTTTAGTGCTGACTACTTCACCAATTTTTACGCCAAGCTGAATATCCAAACCCTGCTTAACAAAGATTTTGTGGGCCTCTTTAGCAACCCCCGTATCACAGGCGCCTAAAAAAGTCGGCAAAGCCTCTAAGATGGTAACTTGTGAACCTACTCGGCGCCAAACCGAACCCAATTCAAGCCCGATTACACCAGCACCAATCACGCCTAAGCGTTTTGGAATAGCCGTAAATTGAAGCGCACCTTCGTTATCGCAAATCATCACGTTGTCAACCGCAATAGCGGGTAAATGACGGGCTTTTGAGCCCGTAGCAATAATCACTTGTGATGCGGTCACAGTTTGTGAATTTTTACCGTCAATCTGTATCAGATATCCGGCTGCATCCTTGCCTGCAAAAGAGGCATGCCCCTTTAACAGAGTAATTTTATTTTTACGAAAGAGATAATTAATGCCACCAGTCATTTTGGTCACAATCTCGTCTTTTCGAGCGAGCATTTTTTTAATATCAATGCTCAGCTGCCCAACCGTAATGCCATGGTCGGCAACCTCATGTTGAATTTTTTCAAATTCTTCCGAAGAGGCTAATAAGGCTTTGGATGGAATGCAACCCACATTAAGACACGTGCCGCCTAAGCGAACCTCACCCTGCGGGTCACCATACGTATTTGCCTCTACACAAGCAACTGAGAACCCCAATTGGGCTGCACGAATGGCTGCAATATATCCGCCTGGCCCAGCGCCAATGACTAGCACATCAAAAACTTGACTCATAGTTTATCTTTCTTATAAATCAAGTAACAAACGTGCTGGATCTTCAATCGCTTCTTTCATGGCCACTAAGCCCAATACTGCCTCGCGTCCATCAATAATGCGATGGTCGTAAGATAAGGCTAAATAATTAATCGGCCGAATTACAATTTGGCCGTTTTCTACTACAGGGCGCTCTTTCGTGGCGTGAATTCCTAAAATAGCCGATTGGGGTGGGTTAATAATCGGCGTCGATAACATCGAACCAAATACCCCACCATTTGATATTGAAAAGGTACCGCCGGTTAATTCCTCAATCGATAATTTTCCTTCACGGGCCTTGACACCAAATTCAGCAATTTTCAGTTCAATTTGCGCTAAATTCATTTGATCAACATCACGCAAAATTGGTACCACCAAGCCACGCGGTGAGCTAACGGCAATTCCAATATCAAAATAACCATGATAAATAATATCGTTACCATCAACCGAGGCATTTAACAAAGGAAATTTTTTCAAAGCATGGGTCGCAGCTTTAACGAAAAAGGACATAAAGCCAAGCTTTACGCCATGGGTTTTTTCAAACACTTCTTTATATTTATTGCGCATGGCAATTACTGGCGCCATATTCACTTCGTTAAAAGTAGTCAAGATGGCATTATTTGCCTGCGACTCTAATAAACGTTCAGCGATGCGGGCACGTAAACGACTCATTGGTACCCGCTCTTCTGGCCTATCGCCCAAGAGCATTGCCACTGGGGGTAATGATGATTGAGGTGACTTCGTCGGCTTTGCTACACCTGCAGAAGCTGCCTGCAGAACATCGCCTTTAGTAATACGACCATCGCGACCACTGCCGCTAATTGCAGCAGGGTTTAAGTTTTGTTCGGCCATTAATTTTGCTGCCGATGGGGCTGCTGCAGCGGTAGCGCCTACATTAGCGCTGGTAGCAACTGGCATAGCCTTGGCGGCACCTGAAGCTGCTGCCGAGGTAACTGCTGCGGGTGCTACTGTAGAAGTAGCCGTGCTATTGATCTTGGCGATTAATTCTTCAGCCACTACTGTTGCGCCATCAGGCTGTAAAATTTCAGTTAAGACCCCGGCTGATGGTGCTGGTACTTCTAAAACAACTTTATCAGTTTCAATTTCAATTAATATTTCATCTTGGGCTACTGCTTCACCAGGCTTTTTTCGCCATTTCAATAAAGTTGCTTCAGTGATAGATTCAGATAGTTGAGGTACTTTAACTTCAAAAATAGACATATTTTTTCCTAAAATGAGTCGAGTAATGCTAATTGATGCGCTTATTTATTTTTTGTAACTACAAAACCTTTTAGTTTCGCAAAGGCAGTGTTAATTAACGATTTTTGCTGTTCTTGGTGCAAATGCGAATAGCCCACTGCGGGTGAAGCTGATGCTGGACGACCCGCATAGGCAAGCCGTAAACCGTCAGCCATATTTTCTAAAATATTATGTTGTACAAAAAACCAAGCACCTTGATTTTGCGGTTCATCTTGACACCACACAACCTCCTCAAGATGCAAATATTTTTTAAGTTCAGTAGCAATTGCCTTATGTGGAAACGGATAAAGTTGCTCGAGACGAATAATGGCCGTATCGCTTGATTTTTTTTCTAGCCGAGCTTTTACTAAATCGTAATAAACTTTACCAGAACAAATGATTAAGCGAGTGACTTGTTTGGCATCGAGCGTTGTGTCGGTATCGGGCAATACAGTTTGAAACTGACCTTTTGTAAACTCAATTAAAGGTGAGGCAGCTTCTTTGTTACGTAATAACGATTTTGGCGTCATCAAAATAAGTGGCTTACGAAACTGGCGAATCATTTGTCGCCGTAAGACATGAAAAATTTGTGAAGCTGTAGTGGGTTGCACCACTTGCATATTGGTATCAGCGCACAGTTGCATGAAGCGCTCTAAGCGCGCCGAAGAATGTTCTGGTCCTTGCCCCTCGTAACCATGGGGCAACATCATTACCAAACCATTAACTCGACCCCACTTGACTTCACCAGAAGCAATAAATTGGTCGATCACAACTTGTGCGCCATTAGCAAAGTCACCAAACTGGGCTTCCCAAATTGTTAGGGTATTGGGCTCAGCAGAGGCATAGCCATATTCAAAACCAAGCACAGCCTCTTCAGAAAGAATTGAATCAATCACCGTAAATGGGGCCTGATCTTTGGCCACATGTTGTAAGGGTACGTAAGTGCCAATATCCCATTTCTCGCGATTTTGATCATGCAAAACTGCATGTCGATGAGTAAAGGTACCGCGGCCACTGTCTTCGCCAGATAGGCGTACTGGATAGCCGCTAGCTACTAAAGAAGCAAATGCCATATGCTCGCCCATACCCCAGTCGATATTAATTTCACCACGTCCCATCGCCGCGCGATCGGCAATCACCTTCTCAACTAAATGATGTGCTTTAAAGTCGGCTGGAATGGTAGTAATGCGAGCTGCTAAGCGTTTCCACTCGGCCAGAGGAATGGCAGTATCGGCCTGATCAGTCCATTTCTTATTTAAAAATGGCGACCAATCAACTGCAAATTTTCCTTTAAAATTACTTAATACAGGATCAGAAGTTTGCTTGCCCTCATCCATCGCAGCGCGAAACTCTTTTACCATCACCTCGCCACCACCTGCTGCGATGACTCCTTGAGCTTCTAGCTTATCGGCATACAACTTACGCGTACCAGGATGAGCAGCAATAATTTTGTACATTAGGGGCTGGGTCATGGCTGGGGAATCTTGTTCGTTATGACCTAATTTGCGAAAGCAAACAATGTCAATAGCCACGTCTTTTTTAAAGGTACTTCTAAAATCTAAAGCTAATTGGGTCGCTAATACCACTGCCTCAGGATCATCACCATTCACATGCAGCACTGGGGCATCAATCACCTTCATAATGTCAGTGCAATACAGACTTGAGCGCAAGTCTCGGGGGTCAGAAGTGGTAAAGCCAATTTGATTATTAATCACAATGTGCACCGTGCCGCCAGTAGAGTAGCCCCGCACTTCAGACATCGCTAAAGTTTCTTGCACTACACCTTGACCAGCAATCGATGCATCGCCATGTACCAATACAGCTAATACTTGTTCGCCGTTGAGGTCGCCGCGACGCTCCATCCGGGCCCGTGCAGACCCCTCCGCTACGGGATCAACAATTTCTAAATGAGAAGGATTAAATGCTAGTGAGACGTGAACTGGACCACCTGGAGTAGAAATATCGCTAGAAAAACCTTGGTGATATTTAACATCCCCCGATGGCAGGTCTTCTGGTGCAGTATGCTCAAATTCAGCAAAAAGATCTTTAGGCATCTTGCCCAAAACATTTACTAGCATATTTAAACGGCCACGGTGTGCCATCCCAACCACTATTTCTTGGACGCCCTTAATGCCAGCGCCACGAATTAATTCATCCATGCTCGCAATAAAACTTTCACCGCCCTCGAGAGAGAAGCGTTTTTGCCCCACATATTTTGCCTGTAAGTAGCGCTCAAGACCTTCGGCTGCAGTAACGCGATCTAAAATTTGCCGCCTTTCTTCAACATTAAAATGGGGGGTAGAACGAATTGATTCTAATTTTTCTTGCCACCATTTTTTTATTTTTTGATCGGCGATATACATCACCTCTGCACCAATAGTGCCACAATAAGTCTCACGCAAGGCTTGCAATAAATCACGCAAGGTCATGGTACTTTTGCCAAAATAAGTATTGCTAATATTGAAGACGATATCCATATCGCCATCACTAAAGCCATAAAAAGCTGGATTTAATTCAGGAATATCAGGTCGTTCAGTTCGCTTTAAAGGATCAATATTGGCCCAGCGATTGCCCACATTACGATAAGCCGCTATGAGCTGCTGTACAGCAACACGTTTACGGCCCATTTCGGCATCAGCCGAATCGCTAACCCTGCGAATCGGGCCTTGCTTCGCGCGCTCAGCAAAAGATGCGACGATTGGTGCATGCGCTATGTCAGGATGATTGCCACCATCAACAGAGGGCACGCGATTGACATTATCAAAATAGGTTCGCCAATGATCGGAAACAGAATTGGGATCTAATAAGTAAGATTCATATAAATCTTCAACATATGGCGCGTTGCCGCCAAACAAATAGGACGAGCCTATTGAAGCTTGCATCATGATGCTCACCTTTCATCGGGTATGCCGAAAAAAACTGTGGTTTAAACCGTTCGCGCTCTGGCTTCACCGAATTGCGAACTGATCACTGATTAATCTACTAGTGATTAATTTTAACATCATTAGGCCTGTTAATAAAAGGGCTTTCATCAATTCGGACAACCCACCCTCCTAATTTCAACAAGTTAATAAGAAATTTCCTACGCTGCTTTCAGCTAAGACTGACTGAATCGCCCTGAAATGATTTATATGCTTAAAACCTTCGTCTAAACAGAAAGAAATTTGCCAATAATGAAAAAACTTAATCGCAGCGCCGACTATCTCAGCACTCGCCAAAGTGCCAAACTACTTCATGTTTCTTTGGGCACAGTCCAAAAAATGGTTGAAGTAGGCGAACTCATCGCTTGGAAAACCTGCGGAGGGCATCGGCGCATCCTCGCGGCCTCTTTAGAAAAGCAATTAAACCGCCGCAAACAACTCATGCGCAAGAAAATATCGGGCAACTGCACCGTAATGGCGATTTTTAGACGCGCTGAAAACTATACTGAATTACAAACTATTTGCCGCAATTGGGCACTTAAGGTAGATCTTTTATGGTCCTTAGATAGTCTTGAGGGTTTAATGCAAGCTGTTTCCAGCGCTCCCGACTTAATCTATCTCGATGCCTTTATTCCACCAGTTGAGCAAGTTCACATCATTCACTATCTCAGTAAAAATGAGCTCACCCAGCGCATCCCTATCTTGGTTGATGAAGGCTTTGTGCAGCTCCATCCCGGTGTAATTCAGTTGGCCGGTGAAAATTCAGGAGTACTTCAGCCTCAACCCAATGCAGAAAATGTCTATTCGGCACAGAGCCAAGACGTGATAGAAAATCCCCTCATTTTGGGCTATCCCTCAAGCCACTCTCAACTTGGAGCCCAACAACTCGAACAAATCTTTATTGAGGGGCTCTCTAGAGAATACGATAGGGTTTAAATCGTAAACTGAGTGCGATCCTTGCCCTCGATCCACTTGGGGGCTTTGCCGCGACCGGTCCAAGTATCGCCAGTGCTTGGGTTGCGGTATTTTGGGGGTACCTTGCCGCTTGCGCCTCGGGTGGCAGATTTACGGCTAAACAAATCACCAAGCTCTAATTTATAGCGCTCAATAATGACCTTGGCTTGTGCTATACCGTCCGCTTTTTCCCGTGCAATTGCATCTTTAATTTGTTGATCTAATTTCTCACGTTGGGCTAATAAC
Organism: uncultured beta proteobacterium; assembly: GCA_903944725.1. GTDB lineage: Bacteria > Pseudomonadota > Gammaproteobacteria > Burkholderiales > Burkholderiaceae > Polynucleobacter > Polynucleobacter hahnii. The sequence goes on along the minus strand of CAJASX010000127.1, from coordinate 20,239 downwards.
TCGGTATAACTGACCATTATTGAAATAACTCCAGAATAAAATGATTAAATTGAATAATTAAATAGAATAAGCATCTACTAAGAGAGTATTGTAGAGCAGATTAATAAGATTATAAATAGCTTATATTCATAATATTATTAAAATATAATAAAATCAATTAAAACAATAACTTATTAAATTAATATAAAGCAATTACTTAATTAAGCTTAGGTCGCTAATTTGCTAAAGCGGAAACTAACGGCGCAACATAAAGCTTCCCAAGGCCTTAGCCGTAACTTCACCAGCCTCATTAAGCATCTCAGCCTCGCAATAATTCACCGATTTGCCGGCTTTTAGTAATTTACCTTCGACCACCAAAATGCCAGTTGAGGGGCGCATAAAGCTAACCGTCATATCGATGGTAATCATACCTAGGGCCAGTGGATGCATGCTTTTCGCTGCAGCGGCCATCGCAAAATCAAGCAATGTCATTGTTAGGCCACCATGGGCAACCTGAAAACTATTTTGTAATTCTGGGCGCAAATCGACCCGAATGCGGGCTTTTCCTGCTTTTGCATACTCAGGAATCACACCAATAAAATCGAGGAAAGGGACCGTAAGCCCAAAATAATCACGGGGCTGAGTAGTTGAACTTGGTGAGGCAGTAGACATAAAAAATAAATTAAAAGTAAATAGCTACTAAGAATGGTCGGGGCGAGAGGATTTGAACCTCCGACCACTTGCACCCCATGCAAGTACGCTACCAGGCTGCGCTACGCCCCGACGAAGCTAAAATTGTATCAGTAGCTGTCGTTCTAAAGTGATAAGAGGCGAACCACTGCCTCTAATTCTTCGCGTAGTTTTAAACTACCACGCACTTCTTCGAGGCGATTGCGAGCTCCGCCAATCGTAAAACCTTCCTCATATAGCAAAGACCGAATTTTGCGGATTAAAATTACTTCATGATGTTGGTAATAGCGTCGATTACCGCGCCTTTTTTGCGGACGCAGTTGCACAAATTCCTGTTCCCAATAACGCAATACATGCGATTTAACCCCACATAAATCAGCTACCTCACCAATCGTAAAATAGCGTTTAGCGGGAATGGGCGGCAATAAAGTCATCAAACTTAACTAAAAATTAAATAAGCATGCGTAGCTTAAGTTAGAGCTTGAGCTAAATTGGCTTGGGTTTCTACGGCGTCTTTTAGTTTTTGACTAGCATGGAAGGTGACTACTCGGCGCGCATCAATTGGAATCATCTGTCCAGTTTTAGGGTTACGGCCGGGTCGCGCAGATTTATTGCGTAACTGAAAATTTCCAAAACCAGAAATTTTTACTTCAATACCAGTTTCAAGAGATTCAGCAATTTGATCAAAAAAAGCATCAATCATATCTTTAGCTTCACGCTTATTAAGCCCAACTTGATCAAACAAAGCCTCAGAAAGCTCATTTTTAGTTACAGTAAGGTGGGAATGAGATGCTTGGATCATTGAAATTGCCTTTTTAGCCTTGAATTGTTATTCAATTTTTAATTAATTAATACTAATATATACCTACCGCAAGCGAGCCCCACACTTTTTTTCTAAGTTGGCTAGCAAAGCCGCTATTGCGGTATCAACCTGCTCATCATGCAGAGTCTCATCTGGATTTAATAGCGTAATACGAAATGCTAAACTTTTTTCTTCGGCATCCATACTACTATTAACATTAGCATTGCCATTAACGTTTATCGCCTTAGAACGAAACTCATCAAAGAGCGTAATTTTCTGTACAAACGCTTGTTTAGCTGCAAGCATTGTATCTAATACAAATTGAGCAGGTAAGTCATGCTTGACTACTATCGCTAAGTCGCGTTGTACTGCAGGTAATTTGCTTAATACAGCAGGACTTGGTAGCTCAAGTAAGCTCACCGCTTGCCAATCAAATTCAAAAATCACAGGGGCTAAAGGTAGGTTCAATTGTTGCTGCAGCGCTGGATGTAATTCACCGAGCCAACCAATTTTTACATCGCCAGTAGGTAAAGCTAATTGAATTTGCGCGCAACGCCCAGGATGTAAAGCAGCATGCAATGCGGCAGTGGTTTTAATCTGTAAGGGCATGAGAATTGCCTCAAGATCGGCTTTAACATCAAAGAAATCAACTAATTTATTGGCCGCACCCCACTGCTCTGGCCAAGAAAAACCATAGGTAAGACCAGCCACTCGAAATGGTTGCCAAATTTCTGCTACAGCAGCGGCAACGCTATCATCGCTTATTTGTGCTCGGGTCGCATCTGCGACATTAGCCCGCATGAAAACCCGCCCCACTTCAAATAAGCGCATGCGATTAGCGCCACGATTTAAATTAGCCCGTAAATTATTGAGTAAACCGCCCCATAAAGAACTTCGCATAACGGCGTATTGGGCGGCAATAGGATTAAGCACAGCAATTGCATTGCTAGTTGCCAAATCACTAACCACCAATTGTTTTTCGAGCTCAGTTTCAATAAAACCAAAATTGACTACTTCTTGATAGCCCTGCTGCGCTAAACGATGACGCAAGGCATGAATGCTTTGCAGTTTTTCTGGGTTGGCTGGCATCACCATTAAACCCCGCGGGGGTAAATCAGGAATATGCTCAAACCCATAAAGACGAGCAAGCTCCTCAATTAAGTCTTCTTCAATTTCTATATCAAAACGATAACTTGGCGGCGTAACCTCAAAACTGGGTTCGCTTGCAGCTGTCAGCACGGTAAAGTCAAAACCTAGACGCGTAAATAAAGCGCTTATCAATTCAACTGTCAATGGTATCCCAATGATTTGCATGGCCCGCTGCAACCGCAAAGTAACGGGTTTGCGGGTAGGTAAAGCAATAATTTGATCATCAATTGGTCCAGCTTGGCCACCACAAACGTCGGTAATTAATACCGATAAATACTCTAAACAATCAACCGTCGCTTGCGGATCAACTCCGCGTTCAAAGCGGTGACCAGCATCAGTCGTAAAATTAAAGCGTCGCGCTCTGCCTTGAATCGCTGCGGGCCACCAAAAAGCTGCCTCAACATAGATGTTAGTGGTTTGGTCGCTTACTGCACAGCTATTACCACCCATAATTCCGGCTAAACTCACTAAGCCTTTTTCGTCTGCTACTACCCCAACACCATTGACGATCTGTGCACTTAAATCTGCGCCAAGGGCAACTGGAGTTAATGTTTGACCATTCAATAATTCAATGCTTTCGGCAGGCTCAGCCCAGCGCACAGTCAAGTCGCCTGCTAAACGATCTAAATCAAAGACATGGGTTGGTTGGCCTAGCTCTAACATCACATAGTTTGATAAATCGACCAACGGCGAAATACTGCGCTGACCTGCACTCTTTAAGCGCTGCACTACCCATTCAGGAGTGGCAGCTAGGGTATTAACGCCACGGATAATTCGGCCTGTAAAACGACCGCATAAATCACTATCAAGAATAGCTACGTTTAGACGATCTGGAATAGTTACGCTTACTGGCTTAATAGGCGTACGGCACAAAGGGGTCTGCGTAATTGCTGCAACTTCGCGCGCCATACCCATTACCGATAAACAATCGGCTTTATTTGGGGTTAGCTTTACTACAAAAATTTGCTCATCTAAATGAAGATAAGTACGAAGGTCTTCGCCCAGCGGGGCATCAGCAGGTAACTCAAAGATACCAGCTTGATCTTCGCCTAAACCCAACTCTCGGCCCGAGCACAGCATGCCTTGGCTTTCAACCCCGCGCAGCTTACCCATTTTAATTATTAACGGTTTGCTGCCAAGCTCTATAGCAGGTAAAACGGCGCCAACCAAGGCGCAGGGAATTTTAATACCGGCTCGCGCATTAGGTGCGCCACAAACAATCGTCAGTTCTGTACCAGTACCAACATTAACTTTGCAAACCCGCAAACGATCAGCGTCTGGATGCTGCTCAGTTGACACAATTTGCGCAACGACTACTTTAGTAAATGGTGGCGCTACTGCATATTGGTCTTCTACCTCAAGACCTGCCATGGTCATAGCATGGGCTAAGCCAGCACTATCGAGTGTCGGATTAACATATTGACGAAGCCACGATTCAGAAAATTGCATATTGTATTAGGCAGGAAATTGAGCAAGAAAACGTAAATCGTTTTCAAAAAATAAACGTAAATCGTCAATGCCATAGCGCAACATAGTTAAGCGCTCTAACCCAGACCCAAAAGCAAATCCGGTATAACGCTCAGGATCAATGCCCATGTTACGCAAGACTTTAGGGTGTACTTGTCCCGCTCCTGAAATCTCTAACCAACGGCCCGCTAACTTACCGCTTTCAAAAGCCATGTCAATTTCTGCCGAGGGTTCAGTGAAGGGAAAATAGGAAGGTCGAAAGCGCACCTGTAAAGCGTCAGTTTCAAAAAATGTCCGCAAAAAATTGGTATACACACCTTTTAAATCGGCAAAAGAAACTTGTTCGCCAATCCATAATCCCTCTACCTGATGAAACATGGGCGAGTGTGTCGCATCGCTATCTACCCGATAGGTTCTACCTGGCGCAATTACTTTAATGGGAGGCATTACAGCGGCATGGGCATACTTTTTGACATGCTCAGTAGCAAACCTTACTTGCATTGGGCTAGTGTGGGTACGCAGCAATAAAGATTTGCCTTGTGAATCTTTCGCATCGACATAAAAGGTATCTTGCATAGAGCGTGCAGGATGATTTTCAGGGCTATTGAGTGCCGAAAAATTAAACCAATCAGTTTCAATTTCTGGGCCCTGCGCAACCTCAAAGCCAATCGAATGAAAAATTGCCTCTACCCGTTCCCAGGTGCGCATAACCGGATGCAAACTACCAACCTGTTGACCACGGCCAGGCAAAGAAACATCAATAGCTTCAGCAGCTAAGCGTAAATGTAAAACCCTATCTGCTAAAGCTTGACGGCGCTCTTGCAAAGCATGTTCAACAGCTGCTTTCACGACATTAATTTGTGCGCCCGCACTTTTTCGTTCATCAGGCGACATGCTACCGAGTGTTTTGAGGCGCTCAGTAAGCAAGCCTGATTTTCCTAGATACCGTGCTTTCGCATCTTCCAAAGCTGCCGAATCGGCAGCCTCAGCAAAATCGCGCCTGGCATCGTCGACAAGTTGGTCGAGCGAAACCATATCAGTTCAGCTATGAATAGTAAATTAAGCTATGGCTACTGTGGATTTAATCCGCGTAACCAAAGCAGCAAAAGCTTCTTTATCCATAATGGCCATATCTGAAAGCACTTTACGATCAAGTTCGATCTGAGCTTTTTTCATGCCATTCATAAATACACTATAGCTCATATCATGTTCGCGAACAGCGGCATTGATTCGGGCAATCCACAAAGCACGGAATACCCGCTTCTTGTTGCGGCGATCACGATAGGCGTATTGGCCAGCGCGCATAACTGCTTCTTTAGCCACCCGAAAGACGTTGTTACGCCGTCCCCGATAACCTGAAGCAGCATCAGTAATTTTTTTATGACGGGCTCTTGCGGTAACCCCACGTTTGACTCTTGACATTACATTCTCCTATCTAGTCTGGGTTTATGCGTAGGGCAGCATTGAGCGAATTGACTTCACATCTGCTTTAGCTACTTCGGTAGAGCCACGTAATTGACGCTTATTTTTTGTGGTTTTTTTGGTGAGGATATGGCGTTTGAAAGCCTGTCCCCGTTTAATCGATCCGCTGGCGCGCACCGTGAAGCGCTTTTTAGCGCTACTCTTGGTTTTCATCTTGGGCATGACTGCTCCCTTTCATTCTCTCGTGATCTAAGGTGGCAACCGACGGCTACACTTCCTGTACCTTGATTCACACTACTAACTACTTACTACTTGACAGCTTTAGCTGCTCTTGTCATGCGCCTTAAAGCACAGGATTATTTCTTTTTTGCTGGAGATAAGACCATCACCATCTGACGACCCTCCATTTTCGGAAACTGTTCAACTTGACCAAAAGGCTCAAGATCTAGCTTCAATCGATCCAGCATTCTTGCGCCGATTTCTTGATGGGCCATTTCCCGACCACGAAACCGCAGCGTAATTTTCGTTTTATCGCCATCTTCTAGGAAGCGAATTAAATTGCGCAACTTCACACCATAATCACCATCATCAGTACCAGGCCGAAATTTCACTTCCTTGACCTGAATCACTTTTTGCTTCAGCTTAGCTTCATGCTGACGCTTGGCTTCTTGATACTTAAACTTGCCGAAGTCCATTAAGCGAGCTACTGGTGGCAAAGCAGTGGGTGCAATTTCAACCAAATCGGTTTCTTGCTCCTCAGCCATCCTTAAGGCATCTAACAACTTAACTACACCAACGGCCTCACCGTCGGACCCAATCAAGCGCACTTCAGGAGCAGTAATTTCTCCGTTAATACGCTGCAATTTATCAGTAGCGATCTTCTAATTCCTTATAAAAAACAATAAAAACCGTCAAAATTCACCCAAAGCCCTAACTAACTAGCTCGGGACCGACTTTCTGGATAAGATCCTGCTGGAGTCGGGCAACGAAGAAATCTAAAGGCATTACACCTAAATCTACTCCGCCACGGGCACGAACGGCCACTGTATTACTTTCAAGCTCTTTATCGCCAACAACGAGCAAATAAGGCACTTTCTGTAATGCATGCTCGCGTATTTTATAGGTAATTTTCTCATTTCGCAAATCTGCATCAGCCCTAAACCCTTGTTTTTTCAGGATTTGCTGAATTTGTTGCGCATATGCAGCAGAATTTTCAGAAATATTGAGTACTACTGCCTGGATAGGAGCTAGCCAAGTTGGCATGGCCCCCGCATGGTTTTCGATCAAAATTCCGATAAAGCGCTCTAACGAACCCACAATAGCCCGATGCAACATCACTGGCACTTGCCGGCTATTATCTTCGGCCACATATTCAGCCCCAAGGCGCTCTGGCATTGAAAAATCAACCTGCATCGTGCCGCACTGCCAAGAGCGGCCAATCGAATCTTTCAGGTGATATTCAATTTTTGGACCATAAAAGGCGCCTTCGCCTGGCAACTCTTCCCAACTCTGCCCAGAAGCACCTAAGGATTCACTTAAGGCACCCCGCAAGGCATTTTCTGCTTTATCCCAAATGGCATCACTGCCCACCCGTTTTGTCGGCCGTAAAGCTAATTTCACAGCAATTTCAGTAAAGCCAAAATCGGCATATACCGCACGTACCGCTTTATCAAAGGTAGCCACTTCGCTTTGAATTTGATCTTCGGTGCAAAAAATATGGCCATCATCTTGCGTAAATCCACGCACCCGCATCAGGCCATGAAGTGCACCAGAAGGTTCATTACGATGGCATTGCCCAAACTCACCAAATCGCAAAGGCAATTCGCGGTAACTGTGCAAAGCAGAATTAAAAATTTGTACATGACCTGGACAATTCATCGGCTTTAAGGCATACACCCGATTTTCAGAATCAGTAGTAAACATATTATCTTTATAGTTTTCCCAATGGCCCGATTTTTCCCATAAAGAACGATCTAATATTTGTGGTGCCTTTACTTCCTGATAGTCTTCTTGTTGGTACACACGCCGCATATATTGCTCAAGCTCTTGCCAAATTGACCAACCCTTAGGGTGCCAAAATACAAGGCCAGGTGCTTCATCCTGGAAATGAAATAAGTCAAGTTGCTTAGCTAAGCGGCGATGATCGCGCTTTTCTGCTTCTGCCAGCATATGTAAATAGGCATCTTGATCCTCTTGCTTTAACCAAGCAGTGCCATAAATTCGCTGTAGCATTTCATTCTTGCTATCGCCCCGCCAGTAAGCACCAGCAACCTTCATCAACTTAAAGACTTTTAATTTACTGGTTGACGGAACATGGGGGCCGCGACATAAATCGGTAAAACCGCCTTCACTATAAAGCGAGACATCTTGATCGGCTGGAATGCTAGCAATAATTTCAGCCTTATAGAGTTCGTGTTGCTCTTTAAAGTATTGAATTGCTTGATCACGAGGAAGCACGCGCCGCACTACCGGCTCATTTTTTTTAGCCAATTCATGCATGCGCTTTTCAATTGCGCTTAAATCATCGGGGGTAAATGGCCGATGAAATGAAAAATCATAATAAAACCCATTGTCAATTACAGGACCAATGGTTACTTGCGCTGCGGGAAATAATTCTTTAACGGCATAGGCTAATAAATGTGCGGTCGAATGGCGCACAATTTCTAAGGCCTCAGGACTTTTATCAGTAATGATGGCTAATTGAACGTCGTGATCTAGCGTAAAACTCAAATCAACTAAACGCCCATCAACCACCCCCGCTAAGGCTGCTTTAGCGAGGCCACTACCGATACTTTGGGCTACCTCAGCAACTGTTACTGGCGCCGCAAACTCGCGCTTTGAACCATCAGGTAAGACTACTGCCAGCATTCTTGCTCCCATTTACAATTTTAGCTAACCGACAAAAAAGCGCGGTAACTCGCTTACTGTTGCGAAACCGCGCCCTGCTGGGTCAATTCGTTGGTAGGCTCGATTGGACTCGAACCAACGACCCCCACCATGTCAAGGTGGTGCTCTAACCAGCTGAGCTACGAGCCTATTTAAGTAGTGAGTTTATCACCGCCTTTGAACCTGTAGCACTCCGGTCACGTCCTCTAGGCCGTTTTGCACTAAACGCAGGGCTTCGATGTTACTAATTTCAATAGTAAATAGGATTTGCACCTGTCCACGCTTAAACGATTTACGCAAATCAATCACATGCACACCCTGACGCGTAATAATTTCAAATAATTCACGCAATAGCTCAGGACGATCTAAGGCTGTTACTGAAAGATCAGCCTGATAGAGTCTAGGCTGTTTACTTGCCTTGTTAGGTTTAAGGGTGCTTGGCGATTTACTCGGCTTAGCTTGAGTCTCATCATTCCAAGCAGTTTGCATCACCCGCTCAGGGGCTCGCTCTAAGAGCTTCAAAAAGGTTTTGCATGAACGACGATGAATCGAGACCCCGCGTCCTAAAGTTACAAACCCAACAATCGCATCGGGCGGTACCGGTCGGCAACAACGCGCTAATTGGGTTAATAAAGAATCAATACCTACGACTAAGACATCACCACCACTACTACGAGGTTTTTTTGTACTGGCATACAACACAATCGGTTCTAAATTTTTGCTAGGCTTTACTTCTAGATTAGGCTTACTCAAAATACCTAAAGAATCATCATCTAAAGCATTAAACCAAGCACGTACTTTTGCGCGCGCTCGGTGTGACTGTAAATAAGCGCGGTCGGGGCTAATCCAGTCACGCGAAGGGCCCCCTTGCTTTACCGCAATAACATCTACGGTTTGACCGTTTGCTAACGGCGTATCTAAAGGCACCATTGCGCCATCCACATGCGCACCCCTGCAGCGATGGCCAAGATCAGTATGTACAGCATAAGCAAAATCAATTGGGGTTGAACCCTTTTCTAGGGCAATAACTTTACCAAGCGGTGTTAAAACATAAATATGCCCATCAATTTCATGATGTTTTAAATGCTCCCAAGCGTCTTCCTTCCAAGAAATTAGCTGCCTAGCCCAAGCAATTTGTTGTTCATAGGCGCTCGCCGCACTTTGGGTACCCGCTGCTAGCCCCTCTTTGTAGCGCCAATGGGCAGCCAAGCCAAATTCAGCTTGTTGATGCATCGCCTCGGTACGAATTTGAATTTCAAAAGCAACCCCAGCCTCATTCATCACTACGGTATGCAAAGACTGGTAACCATTTAATTTTGGTCGCGCAATATAGTCATCAAATTCTCGTGGAATCGGTTGCCAAAGCTGATGAACTAAACCTAAAACGGTATAGCAGTCCTTAATATCCTCAACCACTACCCGAAATGCCCTAACATCATACAAATTTGCAAAATCTAATGATTTGCCTTGCATTTTTTTCCAAATACTAAAAATATGCTTAGGGCGCCCATGCACTTCACACGTAATTTGTGCATTAGCTAATGCGGTCTGCAATTCGGTAATGACTTTTTTAATTAAATTTTCGCGTTCTACTCGCTTGGCGTCGAGCATCTTCGCAATCTCACGGTACTCAGCAGGTGATACCAAACGAAAAGCTAAATCCTCCATTTCCCATTTCATTTGCCAAATACCTAAACGATTCGCCAAACTTGCATCAATTTCTAAAATCGTTTGACCCCAGGCGCTAGGCATTGAAATCGCAGCTTGGCTAATCCAACGCAGACTTTGTAAACGCGAGGCCAAATAAATCAGCACGACCCGCAAATCACTACCAAATGCTAAAAGCATTTTGCGCAGCATTTCTTCTTGCCCGGCAACGCTAGCTACACCTTCTTTATCGATGAGTTTTGCTTGGGCTTGGCGTAAACCGCGATAGCCTAATAATAATTGGGCTGCCTCTGTACCAAGCAACTTAACTAAAGCATCTTTATTTTGCTGATTATTAAGATGTTGCGCAGCAATTAAGCTGTTAGCGTCAAGCTCGAGAGCATGCAGAATAGAATGGGTTCCAAGGGCATGATCTGTAGGTGGTTCGCCATACCAATAGTCATGTCTTAGATCTTGGGTTAGTTTTGCTGTTGGCATCACTAATGATTAAAGAATATTTAGCAACTACGTTGCTTAACTAAAAAATTCGCGGGCTAGCGCAATTTGCTCAGGTTTAATAAACGCGGGCGCATGACCAACCAAAGGAATTTCAATGCTATGGGCATAGGCATTACGGCGGCACATTTCGGCTACTGTTGCAGCTGAAAGTAAATCAGACTCAGCGCCACGCACAATCAGGATAGGAACTTGAATTTTCTCGAAGCTATGCCATAGTGCCATTTCTCCTGCAGCGGCGGTAATTGCATTAACTGCAGCAAAAGGCACAGCAATTGCTGGATCGTAATGCACTTCCCATGCGCCGTCATGCGCGACTAAATGTGGACCATTGTATTCATCCCACTCTGCGGCGCTATGCTCACCAAAAGTAGTACAAAGTAAATTTAACTGAGCTAAAGCATCGGCCCGATTAATAAACCGCAAGGGCTTGCCAACGTAAGAGCCCAAACGTTTTAATGCCGCAGGTTCAATGCGTGGCCCAACATCATTAAGTAATAATTTGCGAATCGGCGAATCAATCATGCCTGCATACACCATGCCAATCATGCCGCCCATCGAGGTGCCAAACCAATCTACCCTAGAGACGCCCAAATGGGCGACCAAAGTGACCATATCGCTCACGTATTGGGGTATGCCATAGAGCATTGGATTGCTTAACCAATCAGACTCACCACGCCCCACTACATCAGGGCAAACTACATAGTATTGTTTGCTCATCGCCATGGCTAATTGCTTAAAGTCACTACCTCGCCTAGTGAGGCCATGTACGCTAACTAAAACCTGAGGATTAAGAGGATCACCCCAAGCGTGATAAGCCATCCGATGCAGGCCCCCAGAATGCGCACATTCAACATAAAAGGTATCACCGCGTTGTAGGTGAATGGCAGGCTGAGCAACTACAGATGGCTGATCTGTAAGATCAAGTTTAGGGTTACTCTGTATCTCAGCTTCAGACATCACTTCAGGCTGTAAGGTGACATGATCAATACCATGTTTATTTAACAACATCGTATTAATTCGTGCCATTACTGTAGGCCAATCAGCAATTCGCTCAACCTCAATATGTCCAATTAGCGCGGGGAAACTGGGTGCCATTTCCCAGACATGTAAATCATGCACAGCCAGCACTCCAGAAATAGCACGTAAATCACGCCCGACCTCTAAATAATCAATGTGGAGCGGTACACCCTCCATTAAAAAATGATATGACTCACGCAAGATCGAATAAGTTGATTTAAGAATTAATAAGGATACAAAAATAGATAACCATGAGTCGGCTTGCATCCAACCGGTAAATTGAATCACTACGCCAGATAACAAGGCTGCCACTGAGCCCAATAAGTCGCCCATCACATGCACTAAAGCCGCACGGGTATTAACACTTTTGCGATCGCGCGATAATACCCACGCCACCACAATATTCATCCCTAAACCAATCGCCGCAACGATAGAGACCAAAATGCCGTCCACTTGGTGCGGGGTGAAGAGGCGTGAAATGGCTTCGAAGACAATCCATGCTACTAAAACTAACATCGCCAAACCATTAATAAATGCCGCCAATGCCTCAGCTCGACCATACCCAAATGAGTGGCGCGGCGACGGCGGTCGGCGGGAAATAATTTGCGCTAGCAACGCCAGCCCTAGAGCGGCGGCATCGGTCACCATATGACCGGCATCCGAAAGTAGCGCTAAAGAACCAGCCCAATATGCGGCAATCGCCTCGACCAAGGAAAAGCTCAAAGTCAATACCAAGGCAATGGCTAATAAATGCTGATTATTAATTTCCTTAGAGTGAGCATGCTTAGCATCCCCTTTTTTATGCGCATGAAAGGCTTGGGAAGCTGCTAGCTCTTCTGGAGTGTGAGCATGCGCATGGGCGATGGGACGGTCTAGATGCTCATGAGTATTCATCTGAACCCATTATTTCATCAATTGATGATCATTAGATGACAGCGCTAAAGTCTACCTTGGCTCCTGTTTTTGCACTCACTTCTTCGGTTGTCACGCCTGGTGCCAATTCCACTAGCTTTAGTCCATTAGGTGTGATATCTAAGACACATAAATCGGTAATGATGCGATTAATAACGCCTAACCCAGTTAAGGGCAAAGTGCACTTAGGCAAAATTTTAATTTCTTCTGAGCCATCTTTTTTCTTAGCGACATGCTCCATTAACACCACCACGTCCTTCACCCCAGCAACCAAGTCCATCGCTCCGCCCATGCCCTTAACCATTTTTCCTGGAATCATCCAGTTTGCTAAATCACCAAACTCACTGACTTGCATGGCACCCAAAATAGCAATGTTAATTTTGCCGCCCCGAATCATCCCAAATGAATCAGCTGATGAAAAAATCGCTGTGCCAGGAATTGTAGTGACAGTTTGTTTACCCGCATTAATTAAATCAGCATCAACTTTAGCCTCGGTTGGAAATGGGCCAATGCCCAACATGCCGTTTTCTGATTGAAGCCAGACCTCCATCCCATCTGGCACATGATTAGCCACCAGAGTGGGCATGCCAATTCCTAAGTTTACGTAATAACCATCGCGTAATTCTTTGGCAGCACGTGCTGCCATTTCATCTCTACTCCAAGGCATTTCAATTTTCCTTATTTAATCAATCGATGGGGAAAGGTATATATAACTTTTGTCTTAAAGTTAATGTTTAAGCAGCAGCTGGCGAAAGCGTACGCTGTTCAATTCGTTTTTCTGGATGCCGATTAAGCACAATACGGTGCACATAAATTCCAGGCGTATGAATTTCATCGGGATCAAGCGCGCCATTTTCGACAATCTCTTCAACCTCGGCAACCGTGATGTGCCCTGCCATCGCTACAACTGGATTAAAATTACGTGCAGTGTAACGATAAACTAAATTACCAGCACGATCTGCTTTCCAGGCCTTTACGAGCGAGATATCGGCAACTAGCGACCGCTCCATCACATATTGACGCCCGTCAAACTCGCGAATTTCTTTACCATCAGCGACAATAGTACCAACCCCAGTTTTAGTAAAAAAAGCGGGGATACCGCACCCACCAGCACGGAGTTTTTCAGCCAAAGTACCTTGGGGTGTAAATTCTAACTCTAATTCACCCGCTAAATATTGGCGCTCAAATTCTTTATTTTCCCCAACGTAAGACGCAATCATTTTTTTAACTTGACGTGAGGCCAGCAAAATACCCAGTCCAAAATCATCAACCCCAGCATTATTAGAAATTGCTGTTAAATTTTGCACACCCAAATACTTGACCGCTAATATTAGAGCCTCTGGAATACCGCATAAGCCAAAACCCCCCACCGCAATCGTTTGGCCATCGACCATCACGTCACTGAGCGCTTCTTGCGCAGAAGAAAAAACCTTATTCATCGCCATTGCTTCCTAATTATCGAAAATAAGTGCTAATCATAACTGTTTTGTGCCCTACCCAAGAGTAGAAAAGTCCTAAAAAGCACTAAACTATTAAATCATGACCTCACCCTACCTACCATTTACAGCATGACTGCTGTCAACTCACTTGATCAGTATGGCCCGCGTGAGTCGATGGACTACGATCTAGTAATCGTCGGTGGCGGTCCCGCAGGGCTTGCTGCGGCAATTCGCGCCAAGCAACTTGCCGCTAGCCAGCACCAAGAAATTAGTGTCTGCGTTCTCGAAAAGGGCTCGGAAATCGGCGCCCATATTCTTTCTGGTGCAGTCATTGATCCCATTGCGCTAAGCGAGCTTTTGCCTAATTGGCAAACCCTGGGCGCACCGCTAAATACCCTAGTTTCAGCCGACCGTTTTCTGTTTTTAACTCCTCGAAAATCTTTTGCAGTGCCCACTTGGCTGCTACCAAGTTGTTTTAAAAACCAAGGTAATTACATCATTAGCTTGGCTAACCTTACGCGCTGGATGGGGCAACAAGCCGAAGCACTCGGGGTTGATATTTTTCCTGGATTTCCCGCAGCTGAAATCATGTTTAACGAGGCTGGGGCAGTATCTGGTGTGATAACTGGTGCAGTGGGCATAGATAAGGCGGGCCTACCAAACGAACAATTTCAATTGGGTATGGAATTGCATGGTAAATATACTTTTTTTGCTGAAGGTGCGCGTGGCCATTTAGGCAAACAATTAATTGCTCACTTTGCTTTAGATGCACAAAGTGATCCGCAAAGTTATGGCCTCGGCATTAAAGAAGTATGGGAGGTTAAACCCGAGCAGCATCATGCTGGCCTGGTGGTTCACACCGCAGGCTGGCCACTTGAGAGCGATACCTATGGTGGTACGTTTCAATATCACTATGGTGAAAATTTAGTAGCAGTGGGCATCGTCGTCGGCTTGTCTTACCGCAATCCCTATCTCAGTCCGTATGAAGAGTTTCAGCGCTACAAAACCCATCCACAAATTCGTCCGACCTTTATTGGGGGCAAACGTATTGCCTATGGGGCCCGAGCAATTACAGCAGGCGGGCTTAATAGCCTACCGCAAACTATTTTTCCTGGTGGCGCATTAATTGGCTGTGATGCCGGCTACCTTAACGCCGCCCGCATTAAAGGTAGCCATGCTGCAATTAAAACAGGTATGCTTGCTGCCGAAGCCGCAATAAATGCCTTGGCTGAAAATCGGGCTGGTGACCTTCTTACTGGCTATCCCACTGCCTTTCAAGCCAGTTGGCTATATCGCGAACTAAAACAAACCCGTAACTTTAAACCGTGGATGTCCAAAGGGCTTTACCTTGGCACCATGATGGTAGGGTTCGAGCAAAAAATTCTAGGGGGTCATGTTCCTTGGACAATTCATAATCGATATGCTGATCATGAGTGCCTCGAACCCGCGGCAAAACATCAGCCAATTGTCTACCCTAAGCCTGATGGCACCCTCACCTTCGATCGGCTCTCTTCAGTTTTTATTTCTAATACCAATCATGCTGAAAATCAACCAAGCCATTTAACGCTACAAGATAAAACAATTCCAGTAGCACTTAATTACAAAATCTATGCAGGTCCAGAGCAGCGCTATTGCCCAGCAGGAGTCTACGAGTACCTTGAAACTGCCGGCCAAATACAGTTACAAATTAATGCACAAAATTGCGTGCATTGCAAAACCTGTGACATTAAAGATCCCAGTCAAAATATTATCTGGCTTACTCCCGAGGGTGGTGGGGGCCCCAATTATGGGGCCATGTAGCTAGATCGCAATATTTTTATCTAATCGATTAGTGGCTTTTGCAGTAGCTTCATTTGGTACAAAATATATCGCAATAAAAGCAAGTAGGCAAGCCAAAGATGCCATGGCAAATACTTGGTTTGGCCCTAATGCATCCCAAATCCAACCTGCGCACAAACCCCCTAAAGAGCCGCCAAATCCGTATGCAATCATAATAATTAATGCTTGGCCGCGGGCTTGTAATGGGCCGCTAAACCAACGCTGAGATAATTTAGTTGTGGCGCTATGATGCGCACCAAAAGTGGCCCCATGAAGCAACTGCGCAAAAATAAGTACTGGCGTTACAACCACATAGGCAATTAATAAGAATCGCACCACGCCAAGCGCAAAACTCCACTGCAAAATACGTTTGGGATTAAAGCGCCTCATGAATTGACTTTGATAATAAAAAAATATAACTTCTGCAGCAACCCCTAGCGTCCAAAATAAACCGATCTGAAATTTGTTGTATCCCAAATCAAAAAGATATAAGGAGTAAAAAACATATAATGCAGCATGTCCAAAAATCATCCAAAAAGCTGAGGCTAAAAACCACTGTACTGGGCGTTGCTTTAATACCTGTAAAAGCTCACCTTTTTGCATTTGGTGACGCTCTAATTTAGGCTCAGATAAAAACCAAGTATTAATGGCCAGTAAAAAAAGTACCCCTGCACCGACCCATGGAAATAATTCAATCCCTCGCTGTTGAAATAATTCCCCAGCAAATAAACCCATGGCAATAAAACCAATTGAGCCCCATAAGCGTAAACGGCCATACCGCTGATCAAACGAATTATCTCGATACAATGCATGAATCGTGGCAGATTCCCCTAAAGGCATGAGCGCACTAAGTATTGTATGCACTACAAACATCCACACTAAAAATGTAATGTAATTTGGAAGTAAGAAAATAAATAAAAAGACAAACGCAGCTAAAGCTGCGCAAAAACGCATGATACCAATGCGTTCACCAAAAAAATCAGCCAACCAACCCCAAGAAAATGGTCCCAAGATACGGGTTATTTGCATCATCGACATTAGACTGGCAATTTCTAGCGCACTAAAACCAAGTTTTGCAAAATATAAGCTGGCATAGGGTGTGACTAAACCAATGTACGCAAAATACAAAAAAAACAGGGCCCCAAAGGCCCCACGTACAAATGGTGTCATCGACAAAATAAACTAATTAGTGTTGCTTGAGCCTGGCCGCCCAGCAGCAATCGGCGCTACATCAAGCACCACATCGCCACATTGCGCACGGTGGCGCAAGGCATGATCCATTAACACTAACGCCAACATGGCTTCAGCAATGGGTGTTGCTCGAATACCTACGCAAGGATCATGACGACCCTTGGTTTGCAAGGTAATCGGCTTGCCATCAATGTCAATTGAATGTTTTGGACTCAAAATGCTTGAAGTTGGTTTAATCGCTATCGCTACCCGCAGGTCTTGTCCCGACGCAATACCACCCAAAATACCACCCGCATGATTACTAGCAAAACCATCAGGATACATTTCATCACCGTGCTCACTGCCGTGTTGTGCTACGACGCCAAACCCATCGCCAATTTCTACTCCCTTCACCGCATTGATGCCCATCATGGCATGCGCAATATCGGCATCTAGCTTATCAAATACAGGCTCGCCTAAGCCAATTGGAATATTTATAGCTCGCACTTCGATGCGTGCCCCACATGAATCGCCTGCTTTACGCAGCGCATCCATACGCTCTTCTAGCTGCTCAATGATGGCAGCATTTGGCGCAAAAAAAGGATTTAGTTCGATTTGCGAACCGTCTACATAAGGAATGACAATGTCACCAAGCTGGCTCATATAGCCAGTAATCTCAGTACCGTATTGTTGACGTAACCATTTCTTGGCAATGCCTGCAGCCGCCACAATCGGGGCAGTTAAACGAGCCGAAGAACGCCCGCCCCCACGAGGATCACGCAAACCATATTTATGGTGGTACACATAATCGGCGTGGCCAGGGCGAAAGGTATGCAAAATTTCATTGTAGTCTTGGCTGCGATGATCAGCATTGCGAATTAATAAACAAATTGGTGTGCCAGTTGTTTTACCCTCAAAAACGCCGGAAATAATTTCGACTTGATCTTCTTCCTTGCGCTGGGTGACATGGCGCGAGGTGCCAGGTTTACGGCGATCTAAATCGGTTTGTAAATCGGCTGCTGATAAAGCCATGCCTGGCGGACACCCATCAATCACTGCGCCAATAGCGGGGCCATGTGATTCGCCAAAAGTTGTAACGCAAAAGAGAAGGCCTAAAGTATTTCCTGACATTCTTCTATTATGGCACTCTAGACAGATTTGCTGGGCTCAGCGTCAGCATCCTCTTGCGGCCAATCGCGAATATACGCCTTAAGCATGGTATTTTCAAAATCTTGAGAATCGACAATGGCTTTGGCCACATCGTAAAAGGAAATGACACCCATTAATACCCGTTGATCTAAAACTGGTAAATAACGGGCGTGCTGGCCAAGCATCATGCGCCGAACCTCATCCAGTTCTGTCTCCATTGTGCAAGTTAAAGGCTCTGCATTCATCACAGATCGCACATGTAAGTTAGCCGTAATACCATGATTTTTAGCGAGTGCCTGAATCACTTCACGAAAAGTTAAGATACCAGCAAGATTTTCATATTCCATAACTACCAAGGAGCCAATATCATGCTCATCCATCACTAAGATGGCGGTTTGCAATAAAAGATCAGGGGATACGGTATAGAGCGCACTGCCCTTAACCCGTAAAATATCGCGTACTTTCATCATGACTCCTCTTGATAGCACCAATATAGCCCGAAGGCAGTCTAGACGCAATACTAATGAACAGTAGGCAGCCTAGGCTTTATTGATTCCTTTGTCTTCAGTAGCCGGTCAGACTCAAGCCTAGCCCGAATCATCGGTAAATTAGCCACCAAAACTGCCCCAGCTAGGGTGACCCACCAGGTAACATAAATCCAAATTAAGGCTAAGGGTAAAACCGCAAATGCGCCATAGACTGTTTTATAAAAAGGTGTTTTAGTCATAAAAAAACCAAAGCCAAATTTCGTTAGCTCAAAAATAATAGCAGCACAAAACCCACCCAACAAAGCGTCCCGCCAACTCACCAAGGTATAGGGTAAAACAAGATACACCACGGTATAAACGGTAACCGCCAAAGCAATTGGCAATATCGTCGCGAGCAATTTCAAGCCCATACTTAGGGCTTCTGTCCAGCCCTCAGCGGCACTTAACAGTAAGGTGCTGAAATAAATGCCTACGCCAAGCAAAATCGGCCCCAAAAACGTCGCGGCAGAATAGATGGCAATTCGACGCATCAATGGGCGCCGTTTCTTTACCCGCCAGATTTGATTAAAAGCCTGCTCAACTACGGCAATAGCCAAGATGGTGGTAATTAATAAGCCCAAAGAGCCAATGAAAGTTAACCCTTTAGCTTTATTGGTAAATTGATCTAAATAAAGCAGTACCTGCTGATTTATGCCCCCTGGCATATAGGTTTGCAAAATAAAGTTTTGGGTTGCTTGACGTAACCTCACCATTAGGGGTAGGTAGCCCGCTAAAAGCGATCCTACCGTAATAATGGGCACCAAGGCTAGCGTGGTTGTAAAGGCTAAACTAGCGGCAATTTGCGGCAAATGATGGTTGCGATTACGCAGCCACAATTCCTTACCTAAAGCGAGCCATAATTGAGGGTCACGAATAATCCACATCGCCGTATCATAAGGCCAAGCCTTCCTAAGCACGAAAATAACTAATATGAATGAAATAACGATTTTGGTGTTGTATTACTCGCGTTACGGCGCAACTCGCGATTTAGCACGCCTGATCGCCGAAGGCATTGAAGCAGTTCCTGGCGTCAGAGCCCGCCTGCGCACAGTGCCAGCCATCTCAGCAGTTTGTGAAACCACCGAGCCTAGTATTCCTGCTGACGGCGCGCCCTATGCCGAATATACTGATTTAGAAGAGTGCGCTGGCTTAGCCCTAGGCTCGCCCACTCGCTTTGGTCAAATGGCGGCCGCCCTAAAATATTTTTTAGATGGTACTTCAACCCATTGGTTAAGTGGTAGCTTAACCAATAAACCTGCATGCGTTTTTACGAGCACAGGTAGTTTGCATGGCGGACAAGAATCAACGCTACTCACCATGATGATTCCGCTTTTACACCACGGCATGCTTGTGATGGGATTGCCTTATAGCGAGACAGATTTAATGAACACTACGAGCGGGGGTAGCCCCTATGGCGCTAGCCATGTGTCGCAGGCCGATGGACAAGCCCCCCTTAGTGCCACCGAAAAGCGTTTAGCAATTGCTCAAGGTAAACGTCTTGCGCAAGCAGCACTGAAATTGGCATCGACTTAATTGTCTAAGTCTATTTAACAAGCCCTGCGCCAAAGTATGCTTCGCCGCATTTTAAACAAAAATCCGTATCAGTTATTTGCTGCCGCTGGCGTTGCCGATCTTATTATTTTATG
>CAJASX010000126.1 GCA_903944725.1 uncultured beta proteobacterium | reverse complement strand
TGGCGGAGAGAGCGGGATTCGAACCCGCGGTAGGTTTAACCCTACGCACGCTTTCCAGGCGTGTGACTTAAACCGCTCATCCATCTCTCCGGAACCCGTAATTCTATACGCTTATCGGAATCCTAAGAGAATGGATGTCACTTTTTGCCTAATCTGCTGTCTTTAAATCGTTTCTTTTAGCTGCTCCAAAATAGCCGGATTTTCTAAGGTAGAGGTATCTTGAGTAATCTCTTCGCCCTTCGCAATCACCCTAAGTAAGCGGCGCATAATTTTGCCCGAGCGAGTTTTAGGCAGATTATCGCCAAAACGCACATCTTTTGGCTTTGCAATCGGGCCAATTTCTTTACCAACCCAATTACGTAGCTCAGTAGCAATCATTTTGGCTTGATCGCCAGTGGGTCTGCCGCCTTTTAACACCACAAAAGCGCAAATGGCCTCACCCGTCATTTCATCAGGACGCCCTACGACTGCAGCTTCGGCAACCAAGGGGTTGGCTACTAAGCAAGATTCAATCTCCATCGTACCCATGCGGTGGCCAGAGACATTAAGTACGTCATCAATCCGCCCAGTAATAGTGAAGTAGGTCGTCTCTTTATGTCGTATTGCCCCATCGCCAGCTAAATACAAGGTGCCACCCAATTCTTCAGGGAAGTAGGCTTTGACAAAACGATCTGGGTCACCCCAAATGGTCCTAATCATTGCAGGCCATGGCCGTTTTACTACCAAAATTCCACCGTGGCCATTGGGTACATCATGACCTGCTTCATCAACAATTGCGGCCATAATGCCGGGCAATGGCAAAGTGCACGATCCGGGCACCATGGGTGTAGCACCAGGCAATGGAGAAATCATGTGACCACCTGTTTCGGTTTGCCAGAAAGTGTCGGTAATCGGGCAACGCGAACCGCCAACCTGTTCGTAGTACCACATCCACGCCTCAGGATTAATCGGTTCGCCAACAGAACCCAATAATCGCAATGAAGATAAATTATATTTATTAGGATGAACCTTATCATCCACGCTTGCTGCTTTAATTAAAGAGCGAATAGCAGTTGGGGCAGTATAAAAAATACTCACTTGATGTTTTTGAATCATTTCCCAAAAACGGCCGGCATTGGGATAAGTGGGTACGCCCTCAAACACAATCTCAGTAGCACCTACCGCTAATGGGCCATAGGTAATATAAGAATGTCCTGTCACCCAACCAATATCAGCAGTACACCAAAAAATATCATTCGGCTTAATATCAAAAGTCCATTTCATTGTGAGAATTGCCCACAATAAATAACCGCCAGTAGAGTGTTGAACCCCTTTGGGTTTACCGGTTGAGCCCGATGTGTAGAGAACAAATAAGGGATGTTCGGCACTGACCCATTCAGGTTCGCAGGTAGTCAGTTGACCTGCCATCGCATCATGCAACCAGGTATCACGTCCTGCAATCATCGGAATGGTTCTGCCGGTGCGCTTATAAACAATGACATTTTTTACTTTTTCACAATCACCCAATGCCAGTGCTTCGTCAACAATCACTTTTAAGGGCAACTCTTTCCCGCCGCGCATTTGCTCATCAGCAGTGATAACTGCTACTGCACCCACATCAACAATGCGTTCTTGTAATGATTTTGCAGAGAAACCACCAAATACCACCGAGTGTGTTGCGCCAATTCGGGCGCAGGCTTGCATAGCAATGATGCCTTCGATAGACATCGACATATAAATAATAACGCGATCGCCAGATTTAATTCCCATCTTGCGTAATGCATTGGCAAGTTGGCAAACTCGCCCGAGTAAATCCTCGTAACTTACGTTCGTAACAGTACTATCATCGGCCTCGAAAATAATCGCAGTTTTTTTGCCAGCGCCTTTTTCAATATTTACATCAAGGCAATTATAAGAAGCGTTGGTTAAGCCATCTTCAAACCATTTATAAAATGGCGCTTTTGATTCATCAAGGATTTTAGTAAAAGGTTTTTTCCAATATAAATTTTCTCTAGCTAAACGAGCCCAAAATCCCTCGTAATCTGCATCGGCCTCGGCACATAATTTCTGATAGGCAGCCATGCCGGAAATTGCTGCATTTTTGGCAAAATCGACTGGTGGGTGAAAAACGCGGTTTTCATTGCTCATTGCTTCCATTGGTGCGACCATAATTTCGTTACCCCTAAAAAATCTCTGATGAATTTACTACTATTTTTTGTACTAATACTAGCTATTGTATAAATAAAGCGCAATGGCTTACCGGCTTCTATTAGATAGACCCTCGAAGATAATTGAAATCAATTTAGATTTGTCCTATGGCAAACCCTTAAAATAGGTGTTTAGTAAAAATTCCACTCCAATTTAGGCCCCAAACCATGACTAATATCAAGCAAGCCGACCTGATTAAAAGTGTTGCCGATGCCTTTCAGTTCATTTCCTACCTGCATCCCAAAGACTTCATTCAGGCGATGGGTAGGGCTTATGAGCTCGAAAAGGGCGAGGCAGCTAAGGATGCAATTGCCCAAATTCTGACGAATAGCAAGATGTGTGCCATAGGAAAACGCCCCATTTGCCAAGATACAGGTATTGCGGTGGTCTTTATTAAGGTGGGCATGAGTGTGCAATGGGCTGATGCCACGATGAGCGTTAGTGACATGATTAATGAGGGCGTACGTCAAGCCTATCTGAATCCCGATAATCCATTGCGTGCCTCAGTGCTGAGCGACCCAGCGGGTAAACGAAAAAATACAGGTGATAACACGCCTGCTGTTATCTATTATGAAATTGTTCCTGGAGATGGTCTTGAAGTCACTTGTGCGGCTAAGGGTGGTGGCTCGGAAAACAAAGCGAAGTTCGTGATGTTGAATCCCTCCGACTCAATCGTTGATTGGGTCTTAAAAACTGTGCCCTCCATGGGCGCTGGCTGGTGCCCCCCAGGTATCTTAGGAATTGGCATTGGTGGTACTCCCGAAAAAGCCATGCTCTTAGCAAAAGAATCTTTAATGGGACCAGTGGATATTCAAGAATTAATTGCCCGCGGACCTAAAAACCGCGCTGAAGAATTGCGCCTAGAAATCTATCGGCAAGTAAATAATTTAGGTATTGGTGCGCAAGGTTTAGGTGGCTTAACTACTGTGCTTGATGTAAAAATTTTAGAGTACCCAACCCATGCAGCATCTTTGCCGGTAGCGATGATTCCCAATTGCGCAGCAACTCGACATATTCACTTTCATCTTGATGGTAGTGGACCCGCTATTTTAGAAGCACCTGCTCTCTCTGATTGGCCAGACGTTTTATGGGTACCTGATATTGAAAAATCTAATCGCATTAATCTTGATACCCTCACTGCTGCAGAAGTTGCCAGTTGGAAACCAGGTCAAACTTTATTACTCAATGGCAAAATTTTGACTGGTCGCGATGCAGCTCATAAGCGCATTCAAGATATGCTGGCAAAAGGCGAGCCATTACCAGTAAGCTTTAAAAACCGCGTCATTTATTACGTTGGCCCAGTCGATCCCGTGCGTAATGAAGCAGTTGGTCCTGCTGGTCCCACTACATCAACGCGAATGGATAAATTTACCGAAATGATGCTTAGTCAAACTGGATTAATTGCGATGATTGGCAAAGCCGAACGTGGGCCAATTGCGATTGAGGCAATTAAAAAACATAAATCAGCTTACTTGATGGCAGTGGGTGGTGCGGCCTATTTGGTCTCTAAGGCAATCAAACAGGCGAAAGTGGTCGGCTTTGCAGACCTAGGCATGGAGGCGATTTATGAATTTGATGTCGAAGATATGCCAGTGACGGTGGCTGTTGACTCGACTGGGGTGTC
>CAJASX010000125.1 GCA_903944725.1 uncultured beta proteobacterium | reverse complement strand
TCCTGATATGGGAAAATTTTTAGGTAGCGCCGTCATCATTGATAACAAGCCTGGAGCTGGAACCGTCATTGGGGTTGATGCTACCGCTAAAGCAACTGATGGTCACACGGTAGGCGGAGTTGCTAATAGTTTCACTGTGAATCAGACTTTAGTAAAGAATTTACCTTATAACTTGAATAAAGATTTACAGCCGGTTATTTTGATGGCTAAAACTGCAAATGTGTTGGCGGTTCGTCCTGGTTTACCTGTGAATAACTTAAAAGAGCTCATTGCTTACGCTAAAAAGAATCCAGGCAAGCTATCGTATGGATCTTTTGGTAATGGCACCACGGCACACTTTGCTGGCGAGATGCTGAAATCACAAGCTGGAATTTTTATAGTCCATATTCCTTACCGCGGACAAGGCCCAGCCCTAACCGACTTATTGGCAGGTAATATCGATATGATGTTTGGTAATTTACCCGATTTCTTGCCGCACATTAAATCTGGCAAGCTTAAAGCGATTGGTACTACCTATTTAACTCCTGCGCCGCTTGCACCTGAGATTCCAACTATTGCAGAGCAGGGATTCCCAAAATTTGAGACCGATTCTTGGTATGGTATTGTTGCCCCCGCGAGTCTTTCTAAAGATGCTGTTGATAAAGTAAATAGCGCTATTAATCGCGCTTTGCAAGATCCAGCCATTAAAAAGAGTTTTTCTGAGCGAGGCATTGAAATTATTGGTGGCACTTCCGCTAAATTTGGCGAACATATTCAGAGTGAAATTGCTAAGTATGCACAAATTGTTAAAGCTTCTGGCATGACGATTGATTAACTTAGTTTATGAGCTCTGCGCGCGAATTTACTGCTGGTAATTATCGTTATTTGCCTAGTGTCTTTCAATATTCTGCAGGGGTAGCTGCTCTTGCCGGATATCGCTTAGAACAAATTCGTTTTAAGCGTGCCATACCTTTGCAGGATGGTTTTAGCGCAATCGAAAAATATTTGCGTCAGATAGGGCGCCCAATGACTGCTTTTGCTCATTGTGAGCTGCGCTCACCTAAGCAGTTTGATGATCAAGGCTTTATTGCCTTTAACCAAGAATATGTCAAACAATTGGCGGCCTGGGATATTTATCAAGCCCCTATAGATGGGAATAGTGCTATTAATCCTGTAGCTAGAACCAATGTCTGCCCAGAGCACCATGGCCCAAAAGTCGTTTCTATGTTGGCTTTTACCTATACCGTGCCAGACACTCATGCCGCAACTAGTTTTGTTTTGTCCGGCGGCGGTGACGCGAGAAAAGGCGCTGAACCCTATAAGGATCGCATCATTGCTTATGGAGATATTTCAGAGTCTGGATTAAACCAAAAAATGGCCTTTGTTATTGCAGAAATGTCTGCCCGACTAAATGCACTGGG
This sequence comes from uncultured beta proteobacterium, assembly GCA_903944725.1. GTDB lineage: Bacteria > Pseudomonadota > Gammaproteobacteria > Burkholderiales > Burkholderiaceae > Polynucleobacter > Polynucleobacter hahnii. The sequence continues at coordinate 4,063 of CAJASX010000125.1, read as the reverse complement.
TTTTACTTGGCAGGATGTTACTAAGGTACAGGCATATTCCATTCATAATATTGCTAATTTAGTGAATGAGTTGCTTGCTAAACCCGGGTTAATACCAAATGGCCTAACTTGGTATTTTGCCCGACCGCCTGTTGCAGGCTTGGAATATGAAATGGATCTGCGTGGCGCCATTAACGAATTATTTTTGGATGAAGAATGAGTGGAAAAATGACTGGCATGCATAAAAATATCAGGGTAGCCGTGGCAGGGCTTGGCGCAATTGGAAAATCTCTATCTACAAAGTTAGCTGCTGGAGTCGTACCAGGAGTTGAGCTAACTGCAGTCTCGGCTAAGAATCACGATAAAGCGCAAGCTTTTGTGAAGACTTTGGCACATCCTGTGGAGGTATTGCGTATCGACGAACTAGAACCTTACGCAGATGTGATAGTGGAGTGCGCGCCCGCCGAATTCTTGGGCGATATTATTAGCCCATTTTTAAAGAAGCAAAAGAAAGCAATTGTGTTATCGGTAGGCGCTATTTTGTTTAGGCCCGATTTAGTCGAGTTAGCTAAGCAAACTGGGGGAGTGATTATGGTTCCCACTGGCGCTTTAATTGGTTTAGATGCTATGGTCGCTGCTGCCGAAGGTCAAATACATTCTGTGCGCATGATTACCCGCAAACCACCAAAGGGCCTTGAAGGTGCGCCTTATTTAATTGAGCATGGTATTTCTGTAGATGGCTTAACAGAGCCGCTCAAGGTTTTTACGGGTAATGCTAAAGAAGCAGCCAAGGGCTTTCCAGCTAACCTAAACGTTGTGGTGGCACTTGCATTGGCGGGCATTGGCCCAGATAAAACATTTTTAGAGATTTGGGCTGATCCTACCGTGACGCACAATACCCATACAATTACTGTTAATTCAGATTCGGCAAAATTTAGTATGACGATGGAAAATATCCCCTCTGAAAATCCGCGCACTGGACGTATCGTGGCGCAAAGTGTCGTTGCAATGCTAAGAAAGCTCACCTCTCACTTTCAGGTTGGAACTTAATCGATTTTAAAATCATTTCAATTGATGGGTGTAACCGTTTCTACCGATAGTTTTAATAAAGGTTTCAAATGAATTTTACTGTTGAACAAAAAGAATCCATTCGCTTGCGGTATCTCGAGGTTGATACCTCGAATGTTGCCGATGTTTTGGATAATATGAACCTTTTACAACAGGGCTTAGCAGCCGACTTTGCTCCTTATCCCAATACTTGTAAGCGGATGGCGGGATGGGCTTATACCATTCGAGGGCAAATGACCCCTTATGCACAGGGTGGTGATGCCGATAAGATGGCAGCATGCCAAGGCTTGTCTCCGGGCGAGATAAGTGTCTGGAGCGGCAACGGCGAAGGAATTTGTTATTTTGGCGAGTTAATTGCGCTGGGCATGAAGGAAAGAGGGTGTGTGGGTGCATTACTTGATGGAGGCATACGGGATGTGCGTTGGCTTGGAGAGCATCAATTTCCCGTTTTTGCACGCTATAAAACCTCGGTCCAATCGATTGGCAGATGGAAAGTGAATGCTTGGCAGATACCAATTTATCTCGGTGGGCATGATGGGGGCAATGTAACTGTTCGCCCCGGCGATTTTATTTTGGCAGACGAAGATGGCGGCATTGTGATTCCGATTGAGCATGTAGAAAGTGTCTTAGTTGAGGCAGAGCGCTTAACTGTGATCGAAAAAAATATTCGCAAAGAAATTGCTAATGGCCTTAGTCTTGCAGAGGCGTTAAAAAAATACGGGCATGTTTAAGGCACTAAAAATCCATCGAAAATTATTACTAACAAAGCGAATTACTGTAGGTAGCGAATAATTTAGAAGAGAAATAAACTTTAGGTTTAGCTTTGGCGCTCACGCAAATAGACAGCAATTAATTTTAATAATTTACTTATATCGTTTTGCACAATTTGAAAATTTTTATTTGGTTCCCTAGTGATTTCATCCATATAAATTGGCCGGCGAATTTCTACTTGTAGACTATGCTGGTTTTTTTGAGGCTGCCCAATTTGTGCAATGAGTTGCATGCCTTTGTAGGGGTCATTGCGTGCAACTGTATAGCCCATCGATCGTAACTGTTTTTCGATTAGATCAACAAAAGCAGGCTCACAGGTAGTGCCGTCTCGATCGCCCAGAACAAAGTCAGCTAAAGGGTGCGGATTATTTTTAATCTGCAGCCGTTCATATGCATTATTAGGCATCGAATGCAGGTTTAAATGCCATACTCCGCCAAAATTTTTTATACTTTGCTCAACAGCTCTAGTAAGTGCCGCATGATATGGAAGATAGTATTGGTTGATGCGGTTTTGTACTTCGGCGATGCTAAGGGATCGATCATAGATCGAGGTAGTAGCATTTAGCTGGCGCCAAATTAACCCATAGCCTAAGCGACTTTTCTCGCTAGGAGAGAGTGCTTCAGGCCAGATACTATCGAGTAACAAGGGATCAATATCATTCACAGTGCGATTAGGATCAATATAGGTTCGAGGAAAGTTGGCAACGAGCAAAGTAGCGCCTACAGTAGGAGTTTCTCGCCAAAGTAAATCAACATGGGTATCTTCACCCCCCCTTAGCTGAACGAGAGGCACCGCATGACAAAAATCATTAGGATAGTTTGTGCCACTGTGAGGAGAGTCGCAGACTAAAGGAATCGCTGAGCCTATGGGTTCGAAAACGCTAAATGGTTGAATCTGCGCCACCATATGGCATTAATCGATTTGAATATTAGTTACTTTAGCTACACGCTGATATCGGTCTACGGCTTGTTGGATCTGCATAGCAAACTCAGCCGGCGTTCCCGGAATAGCAACAGCGCCAGATTCTTCTAGTTTCTTAATGAACTCAGGATTTTTCATGCCCTGAAGAATTGCTTTGTTGAGTTTGGCGACGACGCTAGGAGGTGTACCAGCGGGGGCAACAATACCAAACCAACCGCCACCACCCATTTGTGGAAAACCAACTTCGGCATAGGTAGGTACGTCGGGAAGGGCTGGCGAGCGTTTTTCAGAGAGCACAACTAGGGCACGTAAGCGTCCTGCTTTAATATGCGGTAGCGCTGACGGTAGGTTGTCGGTAATGGCATCAACCTGCCCAGCCAGAGCATCATTCATTGCTGCGCCTGCGCCCTTATATGGCACATGTAGTAAACGAATTTTAGCTAACATGGAAAAGTACTCAACATTGGCGTGACCTAATGAACCGGTGCCTGGGGTTGCATAGCTAAACTTATTAGGATTGGCTTGAGCTAGCGCTATAAACTGCTGCATATTATTAGCCGTCACCTTTGGATTAACCGCAAATACGCTTGGCGTAGTCGCTACATTGGTAATAGGCGAAAAATCTTTTATTGGGTCATATTTAAGTTTGCCAGCATATACCGCTGAATTGGCCCCATGGGTACTCATGGTTGCCATGCCAAGTGTATATCCATCAGGTTTGGCTTTCGCAACATATTCCATGCCTACCGAGCCACCAGCACCAGCTCGGTTTTCTACGATGATTTGTTGACCTAGTTCACGCCCAGCGTATTCAGCAACTAGGCGGGCAGACAAATCAGTTGATCCGCCGGGCCCAAAAGGAACCACCAACTTTACTGGCTGATCGGGGTAAGCCGTTTGAGCTAGAGCAGAAAAATTGCCAAAGACCAGGGCCATAAAGACAAAGCTAACTTTGTGGAAAATCTTCATAAGATAAAATTCCTGACTATTAGATAATCGAAAATTGGGTTCATTGCATCAACAGTTTACCTATATTTTTAGGCCTAATTAATGACCTGCTACTAAACACCATTTCATTTAAGTCACTTAGTATATTTAATTAATTCTACATAATCTTCTTCAAAAACTTCACCAATTTCTTTATAAATTACTTTATTTTTAGAATCAAGAATTAGTAGTACTGGTACTCCACGAATTTTACCAATCGCCTGACTAAGTTCTGGGGTCATCATTGCTGCAGAAAAACTATAGCGGTTTTGCCTCATATATTCTCTTGCAATTGCAGGTGTTTTATCAATTGAAATAGTAATAATATTGATTGAT
>CAJASX010000124.1 GCA_903944725.1 uncultured beta proteobacterium | reverse complement strand
GTTTGCGCATACGAACCAGTTAAGATCGGGATATTTCGACCAACAATAATGCGCGCTTCTTCATTATCAAGTGTGATTAAATTCGGTGTTGAAAGAATATTGGTGCCAGTAGCAGTTTCTAGCGCTCTAATTAAAGCCGACATGGCATAAACACCGTTAAACCTACTTATCATGCCTAAATTTAAGCCAGGCGCTGGTGGTATTGGTACGCCAGTAGCCGGCGTGCCTGGATTTGCAATTATGCTCGTATCTCGCCCCAAACCTATAATGTTGGCGCCAGGGCCCTGCCCTGGTACATTAAAGTTAGTACCACCAAAACCCACGTTTTGGTTACCCGAACCCAATAAAAAATTCCATTGAATACCCAACTCTGCAGCAGTTTCAGTACTCACCTCAACAATGAGTGCCTCAATGTAGACCTGAGTACGTCGACGATCTAATTCTTCAATGACTTGTCGTAAATTGCGATAGAGCGGTTCATTAGCCGTAATAATGAGTGAATTGGTTGCTGGTTCAGCTTGAATGAAGCCGCCTACATTGGGAGTGCTAGAACTAACTAATGCAGAAGTGCCCAAGCTCGTGCCCGAACCAGCCCCCGCAGGATTCGCGGCCGGATTTTGCTGTGGATTTGCTGCTGCGGGATTAGCAGCAGCATTACCGCCAGCAACCTGCGCAGATAAAGCGGCATCAGCTGCTACTATAGCGCGTAATGTTACTGCTAATTTACTAGCCTCAGCATTCTTCAGTGGCACTACCCAAATATTGCCGTTTTTATTACCTGGCGTATCGAGTCGTGCCACTAAAATACGCACTTGCCTTACGCGCTCTGCACTCGAACTACGCACCAAAATTGAATTACTACGTGGCTCAGCCAAAATAATGGTTTTTAATGCGGGGTCTGCGGTTCCAGCCGCGCCCGTATCGAGCACCTTACTTAATATTGCTGCTATATCACTTGCAAAAGCATGTTGTAATTTAATAGTCTGTACATCAGTTGTAGTTGGTGCATCAATTGCATCAATTAAAGTTGCAATTCGTTGAATATTACTCGCGTAATCGGTTACAACAATCGTATTATTACCTGGATAAGCGTTAATCGTATTGTTCGGTGAAACCAAAGGTCGCAAAACTGGTAATAAATTATTGGCTGATTCATAACTCAATCTAAAAACTCGCGTAATAATTTGATCGCCCTCTTGCTTAGTTTTTCCCGTCGCAACCGCAGTACTTACTAATTTTGCATCTGCTTGGGTCACGACCCGATATACGCCGTTGACTTCGACTAAAGCAAAACCTGCAGTTCGCAAAGCAGTAGAAAATGAATCTAAGGCCTTTACTTTGCTCACTGGTTTATTGCTAATGAGATTAATCGTGCCCTTCACTTGGGGATCAACCAAGATGGTCTGGCCCGTAGCTTTGGCGACTACACTTGCAACTGAGTCAATATCGGCATTCATAAAAGACAAGGTGACTGTACCAACCTCACTATTACTAGCAACGCTGGGGATAGTTTGAGCCATCACTATGGCTGGGGCCAATACAAAATCGCCCATTAAGCAACAGACTAAAAATTGTAAGCAGGCTTTACGTAAGCTAGTACGCGAAAAAAAAGAATAGTCTATTCCATCGCTTGCTCCCGGTGGGGTTAGCTTAGCTTGTTTCGTAGATTTAATTTGCTGAGTCAATTTCCTTAGCCGCATACGTCTTCTATTCCACTATTTAAAGCTATTCAATATTGCATGCGGTAAATTTCACCGTCTTTTTTTCCTAATAAGGACAATAAACCAATCAACGATTCTTGCGCCTCAGCTGAGGCCGTAGCTGCGCCTAAAAAATGTAAGCCTGGGCTAGTTCCAGTACCCATATTACCTTTGCCGCTCAATAGCAAAGGTCCCATCGTGGTACTGAGGTTAAATACTGTACCAGTTTGTGCCAAATTTACCTGCATTTCATAGCTACCCAAGGGTTTTACCGGACTAATTGGGCTACTTAGGCTACTCATCATAAGGCGAATTGTTCCTGTAGTCTCTTTACCTATTTTAAGCTCAGTCCAGCGGGCAGATAATTGCCCGCGGGGTCGCAGCGTACTCCAAGGGTTGCCAACCCCTTCTAATATAGTGGCCGGCAAACTAATTTCGCCACTGGTAACCGTTACCTGTCCTAATTTCAAAAGTATTAACAGCGGTTGATCGAGCGCTGAAAAACTTAGGGCTAGACCACATTCGCCATTACTTACATTACACTGCGTAGTCCAATGAAAACGTTCGGTTAAAGCACTGGGCTCACGGCATCCGCCCCCCACTAAATTCGACTCAGAAAAGCCAAGCGCTGCACTACCTTGCCAGATTGTGCCAAGCGGTTGATACAATGTAACCCGACATGCTGTTTGGCTACTAATAAATCTAGCAGACCAGCTCGCAGGAAGTTGCTTAACAATGATAATTAATACAGTTAATAATAAGACAACCCAAATTACCTTTGGTATATGTCTGCTTGCAGAATCTAGCAATATTTTCATTTTGATAAAGCGCCTTCAAGCAACGAGACATTACTGGAATAACTAGAGGCACTAGTTTGCACCAGACTGGCGCTTAAATTGACTACTGCCGTAGATGAAGTTGCCACTAACTCTATGCGCTCAGGGTACAAGCGCCAGGTCGAACGTAATTCTTCTAAGACATCAACCACCACAGCAAACATCACATCACTCGCTTGCAATTCAATACGGGGAGGATTTTCTACACCAAGTCTTAGTACGCTAGGTTTTAAGCCTCGTGCTATTAAGATATTACGAATTTTTTGTAGCTCTGCTTCATCTACTAAGACCACGTTATTGAGTTGCATGGGTTTACTTTTAGATAATTTAATTAAATTCTCTAATTGAGCCCACTGCATAGGACGCAATAACATTTGTCCTTCTAATCGCTGCACATACGGCGCGGCCCAAAATTGCATTAACGCCCAGAGCATAGCAAGAACCGCTAAGCTCAGCAATAACTTACGCTTAGTGTGAGCAAAATTCAAGGCACTAGCAAACCCCCGTGAGCCTCCAGCTTGTGACAATTTTGTTTGTTGGGCCACGTTGGACGTCAATTGCGTTGAGTCCATCGCTTGATTAAAAGCGGCTCTACATTTTTTCGAAAGCTCTTTTAATGAGAAAGGGGTCATAAACTGGCCTCCTTAGTATTGCTTCCTAAGCCTGCATAAGGTTCTAAGCGATAACGATTGTTGCCTAAGTCGATCACCATCATTCCTAGTAATTCAGCTTTTTTAATAATCTCGCTTGCACCAAGAGGAATCGCACTGGGTTTAAATTCAAAATCTATGCGGTAGCCATCATAAGTTATTTTTTGTAATGTCTCTTTACCTAAGGCAATTTTTAATTGCTGTAATTTTGCAGCCATCGGCACAAAATCAGCATCTGTAGTTTGTCCTTTTCTTCGCTCTTCTTGCGTCAACTGTTTAATAAAGGTGCTTGTCACAGAAGCGTTTGTTTTATTTTGCGCAAGTAATGCAACAGAAGTTGGTGAAAGAAACTGGGCTGCAGTCATTTCAAGATTTCTACCCCAGCGCCAATAATCAACTGACAGCCAAGCTGCGTGCAAACTAAAGCCAATAAAAATACTGCAAATTGCATAAACTGTCCAGCGTGAAGGGGCCACCCATAAATTTTTATCAACCCAAGATTGATATATATTAGTTAACCCATTAATACCTTTTGTTTGTGCCGATTGCCACCGCGCATTGAATTTCAACGGGGGGTTTTTCGCGTTGGGCGCGGCGAGTAATAAATTAAGGCTAGCAGCGGCTATATCCGTGCGCCGACTAAATGCTACCGCACTGATCATCAGCCAATGCCAAGACCATTCAACTGGATTGCAGTTCTCCACCATACTAGGTAATTGCTCGCTGGGAATCTGCTCCACCCAAGCGAGACCTACCTGCTCACTCTTACGCCATGTATAAATAATTTCATTTTCATCAGCTTTAAATGCAAGACTAGGAATTGTTATTTCAGGAAATTGATGCGCAGGTAATGTCTGGTCTGCCTCAGCATAAGATAAAAGTAAACAATCGGGAATGAAACGTATCCGCGGTGCGAGTAAAGTACTCAGTTGTTGACTAAGCCAATATAACCAAGCTCGATCAATAATTGCTAAGGTCCTTTGCGAACCTATTTGTCCCGGTAAAGGCGGTAGTGCATGCACTAAAACACTATCGGTATCAGCTAATAAATATTCCTCAACTAGGCTCGGTAAAACCTGTTGTAATTTTTTCGCTTTCACTAAAGGAACTTTAGTTTCAATTAGACGTACATCTAAAGTTGGAATTAATACTAATACTTCATCTGCATAAGGCATTTTTTCTGCACTACTAATGCCCTGCAGTCCCACGGCCGGGTTTTCCGCAGGGTTTTCGCAAAGGCACCAGGCAAATTGGTCAGCGCGCAAGCTCTCCTCACTTTTGCTGGCTGACCCAGCAAAAGGTTTGAGGGGGCAATGAATTACTAATAAACTCATTCTGGCAACATCCTGACTGATTTATTCCAAATTACTTGGGTAAAAATACCGCTTGGTAATGGCACTGGGGAGCGCCGTATTAATGCCGCGTTCACAAATATACCGCTTCCTAAGCGAATTTCAGATTGCGCCAGCCAAAACTGTGACTTTACATTGACCAAAGAGCCATCAACCGCCACTCCTGTACCCGCACCCGCCTTAGTCAATAAGGTGGTAATTTCATCAAGCGCCTTCATAGGCGCCGCCGTACGGTATTGCACTAGATTGTTTGCTGCACTGCGAGATAAGCCTGCAAATGCAGCCATTAGCACTTCGGTTGAAGCTGTATTGACATTAATGGCAGTATTAATAGGCAATACTGCAACATGAGGACGTAATTTCTCAATCAGGGCCGGGGTATAGCCAGGCATGCTAGCTAGCCCGTCTAAATCAACCAGAGGGATTTGAGTTTGGAGTACAGCTTGGGCGGTTTGCTGCGCTAAATTCGCATCTAATCCTAAGGCAGCTAAAAGGCGGCCATAGGCTGTTACTCCACCCGCATTAATACCTTGAAATTGGTTATTCCACAAATTAGTTAAATTAAATAATCCTTGTGCGTCAGTTAGCCTACCCTGTACGGTCACGCTTTGTAATTCATCTGGAATATCAGCATTTTTTAAAAAATCAGCAACTTTACTATCAGCTAAAGGTAGAGCCCAAGATTCTCCCAAGTGATCATATTGGCTAGTGCGACCATCTTGAGCTAGAACCAACCTAGCAAAATCAATAATACCGTGCTGCAACCAAAGTACTTGAGTGCGATCGCGTAAGTTTTCTAAGGTACGCACCTGTAATTGCTGGCGCCACATTAAGCTAGCCATCAACACCACTGAAACGCCAACCACAATGAGCGCAGTAATTGTCGCCGAGCCG
>CAJASX010000123.1 GCA_903944725.1 uncultured beta proteobacterium | reverse complement strand
ATTAATAATCCACTCTCAGATGAGGTGTCTCACCAGTACGAAAAGTGGGTATACCCTGAGCCAATTCTTGATCTTCCAGCATGGTTAGAAAATAACTGGCAATGGTTTGATCCCAGTCACGCTTCACGTATGATCTGGCCAAACCAAGATTACAAACCTGATTTAGATATTTTGATAGCGGGGTGCGGTACAAATCAGGCCGCAGTGTATGCCTATACAAACCCTGAAGCTAAAGTCGTGGCTATGGATGTTAGTCAGTCGTCTCTAGATCATCATCAATTTCTCAAGAAAAAATATGGGCTAAAAAATCTTGAAATACATTTACTTCCCATAGAGGAAGTAAATGTATTAAATCGTGACTTTGACCTCATCGTATCAACTGGTGTTTTGCATCATCTTGCTAACCCCCAGTTAGGTTTAAATGCTCTAGCCAAATGTCTTCGCCAAGATGGAGTAATAGCATTAATGCTATACGCCAAGTACGGTCGAATTGGGGTCGAAATCTTACAGTCAGTTTTTCATGATTTAGGGTTATCTCAGGAAAGCACTCCAGTTCACATAATTAGAGATGCGCTAGAAGTTTTGCCACAGGACCATCCTGTCAGAAGTTATCTCGCAATTGCGCCCGATTTGAAATTTGATGCCGGCGTAGTAGATACTTTCCTACATATTCGCGAACAAAGCTATAGCATTAATGAGTGTATTGAGCTGGTGTCCGCAGCTGGCCTTGTTTTTCAGGACTTGTTCTTGAAGAGCCCTTACTATCCGCCACATTCTGCTTTAGGAGAATTTTGTTCTTTTGTAAGGACTTTGCCTGAGAGTCAGCAGTGGTCAATTATGGAGCGAATTAACTTTAGAAATGCGTGCCACTTTTTTACGGCGTGTAGAGAAGACCGACCCAAAGAAAAATACAAGATAGACTTTACCTCGGAAGAAATTTTTAATTTAGTACCCTCTTTAAGGTTTCGCTGTGCACTTGAAGGAAGTAAACTTTCCCGCCATAACTGGAGTTGTACTCTTAACCCCCAAGAAAAAGAAATTCTCCAACGAGTAGATGGACTCTTATCGATTGCAGAGATCTTAAAACAGGCCTCGAACAGTCCGGTAATTAAAGGCCAGAATCAAACAGATCTGAGGAGGTTTGGAAAGGCGCTCTTTCAAAAATTATGGCAGCTTGATTTCCTAGCAATGGGCTTAAAGCCTTAAATATCAAGTCAGCCGATCCTTTGGTCCCAGGTTCAAGTCCTAGTGGGCCCACCAAGAATCACACTACCAACTCTAGGGTTGGTATTTTTTTGAGCGTTACATTAAGTAACGGTGGTGGGGAATGGATTTACTATCTTTGTGATCCTCTTGCCTGCTAGTTCACTTAGCCATCAACCTTGTTAAGGAATCAATGGCTATTTGGCGATGCTCTTTTGTTCCAGCTATCGGATCTTGATTTGCAAAAGGTCTTTCTACTAGCGTCAAACCACATTTAAAAATAAATCTCGCCTCTTCTACTGAAAGCAATCTAAAGGTATTGGTCTTATTCTTTTGGCATAGCACAAGATAGGGATCAACTAATACATCAGTGTAGTCAAAGTAATCGGCAGTTAAGCCGTACTTTAGGGAGTATCTTTGATCATAAAACCGCATGACTTTTGTGGAGACGATATTCATGTTGGCAAAAGCCTTATCAACAAAAATTTCCACAAAATTGTGAATAGTTAGTTGAGAATTAAATTGAGTCATTTCCTCTACATAACTATTTAACTTACTATCCCTGTTTTTTTGAATTGCCCAGAAAAATACATTTTCCACTGAACCCAACCTTTGGCTCAAGGTGCCCAGTGAGTAGCCAGCTTTAGAAGCTAAATTCCGACTTGTGAATGCTGCTGGGTCAGCTGCCTCAACAATCTCATATGCGGCCTGAAGAAGGTCTTCTAAGGTTTTTTTAGACCGCTCCTGCTGAGGGTCTGAGAAGTCAATTTTTGGCTTAGCGGGCATTTGTAAATATGGACAGAAAAAAAATAATCTTCAGAAGTCTGTAAAACCCAAATGATATATGGGTTTTAGCGTAAGTGTTTATGCAAGAAATATGGACAGATTTTCAATCGTTTTATTGAATTTATCTTATAAGATCAGTTAGCTTAATTTCCAGGCAAACCTTTTTAGAGCCTTAAATCTGTTCCCGGAGAAACCGTTTTCTCTCTAATCTAAATAGTTTTCGAAGGTAATGACATGAATAAATATCATTTAATAATCACAACCTCTATGTTTCATTTCATTAAGAAGCATCTCGCTGCATCGGCCATATTTTTTTTATCAATTGGTTTGGCTGCCTGCGGGGGAGGGGACAGCTCTTCATCTAGCTCTCCGACATTAAATTTAAATGCAGCTTATACAGGCTACGTTAAAGCCGGAAGCACAATAACGGGCGATATTAGTGGCTACTGCCAGGGAACAAGAAAACTGACTTTCACTCCTACGGTCTCAGGAAAAACTTTAAGTGGTGTAGCTGCTTTAATCTCTAACGAAATCGAAACAGACTCGTTAGTCGCTGGCTCTTCAGAATTTTGCAAAAGTTTTTACAGCTTTAATGGTAGTACGAGTAATCCGATTTATTACGATCCTACAAATGTGACTCCGATAACGAGTGGCGCTACGAAAAATGGTTATCCATTAGGCTATGTCTATTCCAATCAAGCAGCTCCTCCAACATCAGTTACTGCTGGAGCTACAGGTACTATAGCTACCTATCTAGCCTACACTGGCGATTCATCAAGACCTTCTACTTCAGGCACCATAACCTGGACAGTTACAGCGGATACTGCCACCACGCTTTTGTGAACTACTACCGATAGTAGAAAAGTATATGAAACAGAGGCATTAATTTATAACAGCATCACAACCTACCGTATCAATGCGGACAGTACCCTAATTGCCCTCTATAAAAATATACAAGCAACAACGATTGCTACGATGGGGCAGGGGAATCAAGATATTAAGGAAACCTATAAATATTGATAACGTGTGGCATTAAATCAGCGCTACCATCTAATCGTAATCACTCTGTGTTTACGATTAGGGCTAGTTTATTTTTTTCTGCCTTTATTATCTTAATTTCTTAAATAAGATCTGGAGTATATGTGGATATCGTATTAACAAAAAACAAGGTAGTCTTAATAGTGCTATCTTCCTTAGTAGCTACAGGCTTATTTTCGTGTGGCGGCGGCAGCTCTTCTAGTGCAGATTCAGATTCCAATACGGTAACCACTTTAGTTACTAGTGTTAATGGAGACCCCAATACAATTTGTAGCAAAAATTCGCAATGTATTGAATTTATTTTTGCTGGTGTGGCCAAGATGCCCCAAACCCTGAGTCAGCTTGCTACTCCCTGGACGAATACAAGTACAAATATCATGACTACTTCAAGTATTGCTTATGTTGAGGGCGCTAATAATGCCTTTGTATATTCCTCGCAAGGTAGTGTTTTTGATATGTTTGTCATTCCAACGCAAGATGTAACTGGCTTCCCAGGTCAAGGTACTAGACTTTTTGTTGGCAACGGCTTACCCACTACACCAATGGGAACATTTCCCGTCCAATCGGGAACAGCCGCTTATCCCTACTATGAAGCCTTACCAGGAGGCACCAATCCAGCAGGCACAAGTGTAGCAACAGGCTATCCTGCCTATGTCAATGCTGCTGCGATTGGAATTTCTCCTTATCCTTTAATTAGTTATGTTCCTTTAAATCCAGTAGTAAGTGGGGCCTATGTAATTAATTCTTTAATTGTGGGCATTACGTTGACAGGTGCAGCATGGCATGTCGAGAAAGCTAATGACTCAAGTGGTAATTACTACAATCCCCTAAATGCTTTACCAAACGATGCGTGTTTCGGTCATCCTTATAATCAGCAATATCATTACCATGCCTATTCTTGGAAATGTTTTGATCAGGGCACACCAGGTAAGCAGTCTCCTGTTTACGGCTTTGCATTAGATGGCTTTCCAATCACTGGCCCACGCGGAGCCGACGGTAAGGAGCTAACTAATGCAGATCTAGATGTATGTCATGGGACCACATCTGTCATTACGATGCCTGATGGCACACCTAAACTTACCTATCACTATGTTCTAAATAGAGAATACCCTTATTCAGTTGGTTGCTTTAGAGGAAAGGTTAATTACAATCTAGCACTTGGTCCGGATAATCCTCCGAATACGCCGCCAGGAGCTTACGGTACAAATCCTTTTATGAAAGAAGGCTTTCTGTATCCTAATGCGGCTTCCCCTACTACTCCTTGACCGAGTCTTATAATGCCTTGTGGCTAATTCTGAAACAGGCTTGCAAAGCGATTTATTTCAAGTTTTATCTATTTCAGGGGGTAAGGACCAAACTTTAGCTCTGTTAAAGTCTGGTGAAGTATTGGGCTGGGGTGGTGCTGGCAGTGGTCGTATAACACCCCCTTTTGTTGATATTTGCAGCTCCTTCAAAGTTGCAGATGCTAAGCCAGCATTCGTTGGCAAACTATCCCGTTGTTCTGATATCTCTGCAGGCTTTGGTGTAAGTTTGGGCGTTTCTGATCAGCAGCAAACTTTGATCTGGGGATTTTGCCAAGTGGCAATTGGCGGTCAGATTATATTTTCTGAGGAGCCCACTCTTATCAATGCAATTACCAATGCAACTCAGGTTGTGGCTGGACAGTTTTTATACGCCGCCTTAGATCAATCAGGCAAAGTACATACTTGGGGTTTTAATACAGATGGCGCTCTAGGGCGGTCATCAACGCAAACTAATGCATTACCAGAAGTGATTACTTCTCTTCCTGAGATTCAAGATATTGCGATGGGCGATAACTTCATGATTGCGCTCTCTAAAGATCAAAGAGTTTATGGGTGGGGAAGTAATTCTGCTGGTCAATTAGGTTTGGGCCACCTTCATACCGTTCACAGTCCTGAGCCGCTATCGATCTCAGTTCCAATTAAGCGTATTGCAATCGGCTCAACCCATGTTTTAGCGTTGAGCAACGAAGGTAAGGTATTTGGCTGGGGCAGTAATCACTATGGGCAATTGGGAAGTAGTAGGCAAGCTCACCTGAATCGGCCGACACCGATTGCATTTCCGGAAAAGATTACAGCGCTTGCTGCTGGAATGCATTATTCGCTGGCACTTTCAGCATCTGGAAGAGTGTATGCATGGGGTTGGAATGGCTTTGGTCAGCTCGGTTTAGGTGATCTGCAGTCTCGTAGACTTCCTACCGTGATT
>CAJASX010000122.1 GCA_903944725.1 uncultured beta proteobacterium | reverse complement strand
TTTGGTGGGGCGATGGTGATGTCGCCCCTACTAATGGGTTTCTTGCCATTGGCTGTATTAATTCCCGTAGTGATGTTCATTGAGCTTCTTGGCGGAGTTTGGCTAGCCAGAAATTGGCGAGTTACAAAGGAGGATCGCCCCTGCATGTATCGCTTGCTTTTAGGAGCAGCAATTTGTCTACCCATTGGTATTGCAGTTAGTATGCAATTTCCAGTGCAAATTTTAAAAATTGCGGCTAGCTTTGCAGTGCTTTGTTTCGCTCTTTACTTTTTACTTCAACCCCATATGCAGGTTACTCTAACCAAGATGAAAGATAATTTAGTGGGGTCTGGTGCTGGCCTCTTATTAGGCTCATGTGGTATTGGCGGCCCAGTAGTTGCTCTATACTTAAATGCTAGCTCGCTAGAGTTTTCGCGCGCTCGAGCGTTACTATCGCAAGTGACTTCTGGCATGGCACTATTTGCCATTATTACTGCTAGCCTAATTAGCAGCGATTTAACTTGGTTACCTTTACTCTTAGTAGGTTTGCCCGCATTCTTGCTCGGTTTTTATATAGCCCATCGCCTTGATCAAGAACACCTAATTACGCAAGCGAAGATAAAAAAAATCTGCCTTTATCTTTTAATTACTAATGCAATTTTTAACTTAGCCGTAAGCGCACTGATCTAAATTGGAAATTATCCTAACCCTAATTGCCGCTGCAAGTATTATTTTATTGGCCTATTTTATTTTCGGCATTACGGGTTTTGGCTCGTCAATTGTTTCGGTGCCATTATTAGTCCAGTTATATCCTTTGCAAACCGTAGTACCGCTGATTGTAGTTTTAGATTTATGTGCTTCTTTTTACCAAGGAAAAAAATCATTTAATCAGGCTAACTTTAAAGAGCTTTATTGGTTAGCTCCTTTTACCTTTATAGGAATGGCAATTGGTGTTACTTTATTATTAGATGCCCCTAAGAGCCCTTTATTAATTACCTTAGGAATTTTTGCTGGCTTGAATGGTGTGCGAATTTTAGTGAATCGAAACTCCACCATTGATAAGATTATTCAACAAATTTGGTCAATTCCGTTTGGCATTTTTGGCGGCATATTTACTGCTTTATTTGCAACTGGTGGGCCCATTTACGCTTCATATTTGGCTATGCGTATTCATGATGCAGCTAAATTACGGGCCACCATGACAGTCATTATTTTTTCTCTAGTTTTATTACGTTTGTTGTTGATGATTATTACGGGTTTACTTTTAAAGACTGAGGTTGCTATCCTGGCATTATTTTTAATTCCATTTATGGCAATTGGAGTATGGGCTGGCTCTAAAGCACATATAGGTATCAGCCTAAATAAATTAAAGGTAATATACGGATTGATATTAATTTTAGCTGGCGGCGGATTACTGTTTAGGGAGGTTTTTTAAATGATTAAAAATATTTTTCTTTTCTGTAGCTATTTACTTAGCACTTTATATATAGGGGCCAGTTTGAGTAGTATGGTATTTGCACAAAATTTTCCCGATAAACCCTTGCGCTTAATTGTGCCATTTCCGCCTGGTGGACCAACTGACATTGTGGCAAGGCCACTCTCACAGTTTCTTGGCGATGACCTGAAACAACAGGTGATTATTGATAACAAAGGGGGTGCTGGCGGTACTATTGGGGCAGATTTTGTCGCTCGTGCAGCGCCAGATGGCTATACGCTTTTTATGGGTACGGTTGGAACCCATGCAATTAATCCTAGTTTGTATAAAAAATTATCATATGATGCCGTCAAAGATTTTACGCCCATCGCATTGGTAGCTAGTGCACCAATCGTGATTGCCGTTAACTCTAGTAGCCCAATAAAAACTTTAGATGATTTAATTAAGCTAGCCAAACAAAAGCCTGAATCACTACAGTTTGGTACCGCTGGTAATGGCACACCAGGTCACTTAACGGCAGCCTTATTTGAGTCGACAATTAAGGTGAATTTAAAACACATTCCCTATAAAGGCAGCGCACCAGCAGTGACCGATTTATTGGGCGGCCAAATTGACTTAGTCTTTGATCCAATTCAATCGGTTTTGCCTCATATTATTTCGGGTAAATTGCGTGCCTTAGCGGTAACTAGTAAAGTGCGAGCGCCAGTGCTACCCAATATTCCGACGGTAGCAGAGCAAGGCTATCCCCAGTTTGAGTCGATTGCTTGGTGGGGTGTTTTTGCGCCAGCCAAAATTCCCAAGAACGTGTATACCTTACTAAAGACTAATACAGAAAAGGTTGCGGCTTCAGCAGCCTATAAAGAAAAGCTAGGTAATTTAGGCGTGGTGCCAAATACTGACTTTAGTGAACCCTTTGCTGATTTTCAGGCGAAGGAACTGAGCAAGTGGGCACGGGCAGTGCGTGATTCGGGTGCAACGTTAGATTAATTGGCAATGATCTTAATAGAGATTTGAGTGGTTTCTATCTAAATCTTTGTCATATACGCTTTATGGGTTGGTCTAATACGTAAATTCTTATGAGAAGTTACTGTTCCAATTGATATAAAACAAAGAGGCTCTTCTTTTTCTGGCAAATTAAATAGTGTTTTGATTTCATTTGAATAAAGCGCTTTACCGCTAGATAACCCAGCCCCAAAGCCCAATGAATGTGCAGTTAATAAAATATTTTGTATGGCGCAACCAGCAGAGATCATTTTTTCTTGAGTGGGTATGCGGTTCTCATCAT
>CAJASX010000121.1 GCA_903944725.1 uncultured beta proteobacterium | reverse complement strand
TTTGGAAGAAGCGGCGAAGGCTTGTGCAGCATTGAAGATAGCGATGCCAGAAGCGCAGGTTTCTTTGCCAGTGACTTATAGCTTACCGCGTACCAAATAAGCGTAGGCCTCTACCAGCAAGATATAGCTTGAAGGGAGTTGAATTGAAAAAGACTTTTTTAGCTTTGCTTGTTATTTTCGCACTGGGAACACAGCTCGCGTCTTGCGGAGGAGATGGCGGAAGTAGTAGCACTTCATCCTGCTCTGAAACCGGGCCCTATGCTTGTCAAACCGGCGCTACAGAACCCTTGTATACCTATCAATGGGCCTTAAATGCTGCGCAAAGTTTCTTTGCTGGATACCCCCTTGTTGCTGATGGCTTTACAGATTTAAATGTTGAGGCAGTGCATAAGCAAGGTATTAAAGGACAGGGCATCAATGTAATGGTTTTAGATAGCGGAATTGAGATCAATCACATTGATCTGAAAGCCAATATCAATCCGGCAATGACATGGAATTTTGAAACTGGCACTTCTGATTCAACGCCTTCAAATCCAAATCTTGCCCATGGCACAAATGTTGCCGGGATGATTGCAGCTGCCCAAAATGGGATTGGCGTGATGGGCGTTGCCCCTAGAGCTACGCTCGGAGGGGCGAGATATGTAGGTTATGACAGTATTCCCAATATGATTGAAGCATACGGCGGTGCAGGATGGTCAAAAGATACGGATGTATTTAACGCTTCCTTTGGAAGTACACCACCTTTCCCACGATATTTCGGACGCACGCCATGGCTTGAGAGCTTGCCGAATTTACGGGGTGGTAAAGGCGCAGTCGTGATTAAGGGCGCCGGAAATAGTTTCGAGGATGAAAAACTATACTATTGCCCACAATTTCAATACGGCAATTCTTTCTATCGCCTTGTTAGTTGTGCAAATCCATCCTCTGACCCCGAGACGCTTTCTCTCCCGCTCATTGTCACTGCAGCGGCTAATGCCATGGGCTACAAATCAAGCTATTCCTCGGCAGGCTCGGTGATGTGGATCACGGGGCTTGGTGGGGAGCTGCGGTCAATTGGTAATTACGGTGAGGCAGGTAGTGCAGCCAATAAGCAGGGGCCACAGATTTATTCTACGGATTTAATGGGCTGTGAGCGAGGCTATAGCAAGAATGGGTTGTCTGCAGTTCGTGATCCTCAATTCATGATCGGTGGCTCGCCCATCAATAAAGAAAAAAATCCAAATTGTGATTTTGATCAAATGAATGGTACTTCATCTTCAACACCCACTGTTACCGGAGTTGTAGCATTAATGTTAAGCGCTAATCCGAATTTGGGTTGGCGAGATGTGCGCGATATTTTGCGAAAAACAGCACGGCTTATCGACGTTGATTACGGCAATCAAGGGTATCGCAATCATCAGGTCAATTTGACCTTAAACCCGACGATTTCAAATCAAACCAGTAAGGAATTGGTTGATGGACAAACCTCAGCCAGAATTGACTATGGTTGGCAAAAGAATCAGGCCGGAATTTACTATTCCAATTGGTATGGATTTGGACTTGCTGATGCTAGGGCAGCGGTTGAAATGGCTAGGAACTATACAAGCTACAAGCCTTCCGCGTTAGTTCAACCAGAATGGAACAGCGTTGAGACTAGTTCAGCTATAGAAGAGTCACTTGATTATGGAAAAGTTAAAAAGGTGGGGCAATTTAGCGTAGCAACAAAAGGCGAAATTGATATGGTGCAACTTCAGATGCAAGCAGTAGGAAGCGCGGAGGTTTGTATGGGCAGCGTTGGTATTTTCTTAAAGTCGCCTCAAGGTACCGTCTCTATTCTAAGCACACCCTACAACCTATTTTATAACAACACGGGCGATCCAAGAGATCGGCGGGACGGTGGCAAGATTAGCTCACAGACTGCTTATGCTTTAGGCTCATATGCGTTTTATGGCGAAAATCCTAAAGGCGATTGGACGGTGTACGCAGTGAGCGGCACACCATTAGC
>CAJASX010000120.1 GCA_903944725.1 uncultured beta proteobacterium | reverse complement strand
TGGCGCAACTTTTGGTCTTGGTTCGATCTTGCATCAAGCAGCACAAGATATTTACCCTGGCATGATCTTAGTGGGCATGTTTACTGTAGCGCTTTCAGGCTGGCTAATGACGCTTATCTTAGCTAAGGCAGAACGTTGGGCGATGCCCTGGAGGCCGATATGAAAATGCATCAGCCCTTAGGCAAAGTAGGGTGGTGGTTTTATACCATCGTGGGACTACTCTGTTTTTTTGGTTTTTGGTATGGCGTGGTAGCGGCTAACGTAACACCTCGGCAATTTTTACCTGCTCCTCATGAGGTTTTACTCACCTTTATCAAGTTACTTCATGAACCCTTTTCTGGGTACACCCTTCTGACCCATATTGTTTCAAGTTTTAAGCGTTTTTTGTATGGATTTTTATTGGCAGTAGCAATTGGCATTCCGTTGGGATTGTTAATGGCACTATCTAAATGGGCTGATCGCATCATTACACCGTTTTTTGAAAGTATTCGTTTTGTTGCGCCAATTGCGTGGATTCCTTTTGCAGCCTTATGGTTTGGAACTGGTATTGGTGGGCCGATTCTGATCATTTTTATGGGCGCATTTCCGCCCGTCTTAATCAATACCTACCGTGGTGCTCTTTACGTTGATCCAAAATACCTTGAAGCAGCGCGGATGTTGGGCTCGGGCAAGGTTAGGCTGATGAGCCAGGTGCTATTTCCAGCCGCTATTCCTGCCATTGTGGCGGGTTTACGCATTTCTACTGGCACAGGATGGCAGGCAATGGTAGGTGCAGAATTAATTGTGGCATCTAGTGGTGTTGGCTACATGATGGTAAATGGCCAATCAAATATTCGGACAGATATTGTAATGAGCGGCATGATTGCGATTGGTTTAGTAGGCCTAGTCATTGATATTTTATTGCGCCAAGCTGAAAAATATTCAACCCGATATCAAGAAATTTAAAAGATGGCAAATATTGTCTTTGAGAATACCCAACGTAGCTTTATCCAAAGCGGTAAAGAAGTATTGGCTGTTGGCGGAATTAATTTAACCGTAGCCGATAAAGAATTTGTGGCGATTGTGGGCCCCTCTGGCTGTGGTAAGACCACGTGTTTAAGGATGGTGGCAGGGCTTGATATGCCCACTAAAGGAAAAGTATTAGTTGGGGGTCATGAGGTCAAAGGCCCTGGGCCAGATCGGGCCGTAGTATTTCAGCAATTTGCTTTATTTCCTTGGAAAACAGTGCAAGATAATATTCAATTTGGCCTTAAGGCAAATGGTGTCGACTCAACTGAGCGCGCCTTAAGAACTGCCGATGCGATCAAACTAATGGGTTTGGATGGCTATGAGCTTGCTTATCCTCATCAATTATCGGGGGGCATGCAGCAGCGAGTTGCTATTGCCCGAGCGTATGTTTTAAATCCAGAAGTATTATTAATGGACGAACCTTTTGGTGCATTAGATGCGCAGACACGGGTGGTTATGCAAGAAGAATTAATTAGGCTGGCTCGTAAGAATCCTAAAACTGTTTTATTTATTACCCACGCTGTTGAGGAAGCAGTCTATTTGGCCGACCGAGTGGTAATTATGTCGCGTCATCCGGGCTTAATTCGCGAGGTCATCGATATTAAAGCAATTCGAGATGCCGAAAATTGGGATGGTCATTCGCGCATTGAAGATGTAATGGATTTACCCTCTTTTGTAAAGTTGCGCAGTTCTATATGGAGGTTGTTACGAGAGCAAAACTTAGGTAGTGATCATTAATTTAAAGTAAACGGAGGAAGACAAAATGAAGTTGAAGAAAATTGCATTAGGCTTTACTGTAAGCATAATTGGTAGCGCCCTGATAACCGTTAGCACCTTATCGCAAGCGCAGACCCCAAAACTAACTGAAATTAAAGTGAGTTATCAGCCTGCGCTCTATTGGGCCTTACCCTTTTATGTTGCAAGTGAAAAAAATTGGTGGGCAGAATTAGGACTTAAGCCAGAATTTAGTACTTTTCCGGCTGGTGTTCCACAAATTGCTGCTTCGGCCTCCAAGTCATGGGATGTCGGTGCTACAGGATCTGTGCCGGCTGTCCTAGGTTTTGTCCGCTTTGGAATTAAAACCATTGGTATGACTAATGACGAATCTGCGGGCAATGCGTTAGTGGCAACCCCAAAAGGTGCTGATGCTTTTGCAAAAAATCCCCAACAAGCACTTAAAGGTCAGGCAATAGTCTTAACCGGTAATTCAACCGGCGACTATGCAGTGCAATCTTGCTTAAAGAAATATGGCCTAAGTAAAGCCGATGTCACCATTAAAAATATGGGCCAAGCTGAAATTATTTCAGCGCTATCTTCAGGTAATGCCGATTTTGGCGGGTTGTGGGCGCCTAATATTTACACCTTTGAAGAAAAGGCTAAGGGTAAAGTCCTTTGTAGTGGTAAAGAAGGTGGGGTGATGGTACCTGGCGCTTTAATTGCGCGCGGTGACTATGCCAAAGAAAACCCCCAAATGGTAGCAAAGTTTTTAGCAGTTTATTTGCGCACCTGGAAGTGGATGAATGCCAATAAGCCTCAGGCCATTGCAATGATGAAGAAATTCTATGAGCAGGGCGGTGTAACGATTTCGGAAGCTTCGATGCGCAAAGAATTTGATACGCGTCCAACCTATGACCTTGCTGCTGAGTTGAAAATCATGGATCGCGCTAAGGGCGCCTCACAAATGGATGATTGGTTCACATCAATTGGTGCCTTCATGCAAGCTACCGGAGCAATTCAGGCTGTACCGCCTGCTAGTGAATATATTACTGATGAGTATATGAAGATGGTAAACGCGGATCAGCAATTACGTGAGTTTGCCAATAATGCGAAGTAATGTAATTACTGTAATCCGTGTTAAGCAAGTTGCCTTGAGATTACGTTAAGTGCTGTAGTGACTATTTTCGAAACAGGAGTGCATTTTCTCCTGTTTCGAATTAGCCTAAATTTTATAATTAAAGGTTTTTAAATGCCAATCAAGTTTTTAAAAAAAGCCAGCAAAACTCCTGAGACTGAAACCTCTAAAGCTCAAGAAGTGGCTCATGCCATGCTCAGACGAATTGAACAAGAGGGCGAGGCTGCAGTTAAAGACTATGCCCAAGAATTAGATCACTGGTCTGGTGAAATTGTGATGAGCGAGGCTGACATTGCAGCTGTTATTAAGACTGTACCTGTTACTGTTAAGCGCGATATCGACTTTGCGGTGCGACAGGTACATGATTTTGCTGTGGCACAAAGAAAAAGTATTCTCGATTTTTCAACTTCATTGCATGCTGGTGTTACAGCGGGTCAAAAAGTAATTCCAGTGAATGTAGTGGGTTGCTATGCGCCTGCTGGCCGCTACGCCCATATAGCCTCGGCTTATATGACTGTAGCGACCGCAAAGGCGGCTGGGGTTAAAAATATTATTGCTTGTTCAAGTCCATTTCGTGGCGGCGGCATTCATCCCTATGTGTTATATGCATTTAAAGCTGCTGGCGCTGATGTCATCATGACTTTAGGTGGGGTGCAGGCAATTGCTTCTTTGGCTTATGGCCTGTTTACAGGTAAGCCCGCAGATGTTGTAGTTGGTCCTGGTAATAAATTTGTGGCTGAGGCCAAGCGCGCTTTATTTGGCAAGGTAGGCATCGATGTATTTGCGGGCCCCTCAGAGATTGCCATCATCGCTGATGAAACTGCTGATCCGAAAATAGTGGCAAGTGATTTGGTTGGGCAAGCTGAACATGGTCATGAATCGCCCGCTTGGCTATTTACCACTTCAGAAGTTTTGGCAAGGCAGGTAATGGAGTTAGTACCGCAATTCATTGATACCTTGCCACCTATCGCTAAAGATGCCGCATTTTGTGCTTGGCGCGATTATGGCGAAGTTATTTTGTGTAACTCAAAAGAAGAGATAGTCACTATTTCAGACCGCTATGCAAGCGAGCATCTTGAAGTTCATGCTCAAGAACTCGATTGGTGGCTTGACCATTTAACCTGCTATGGATCACTATTTCTTGGTGAAGAAACTACGGTAGCTTTTGGTGATAAAACTAGTGGTCCAAACCATGTCTTACCAACCAAGGGAGCAGCACGTTATTCGGGCGGCTTGTCAGTGCATAAATTTATGAAAACCTTAACTTGGCAAAAGATGACACGTGCAGCAAGCAAAGAGATGGCACTAGTAACAGCACGCATTAGTCGCTTAGAGGGTATGGAGGCACATGCCAGAACAGCGGATGATCGCTTAGCAAAATATTTTCCAGATGAGCAACATGATTTAGGAGTACCAGTCGAAGTATGAATCCATTAGACCTATTTAGCTTAAAAAATCGTACCGCCCTAATTACTGGAGGTAGCAGTGGAATTGGCGAAGCCATGGCTCGTGCTATGGGCTTAGCTGGCGCCAAAGTTATTTTAGTTGCACGGCGTGAAACATTGTTAATTGAGGCCGTTGCCAAGTTACAAAAAGTTGGTATTCAGGCTACTTATTTTGTTGCTGATTTAGAAACCATTGCTGCTGCTGAACAATTAGGTCATGTGGTATTGGCTGAGCATGCACAGGTAGATATCATGGTCAATGCAGCTGGCATTAATTTGCGTGAGACTTTTGAGCAAGTTTCACCAGCAACTTGGGAAAGACAAATTCATTTACAACTGTCGGCACCATTTTTTCTTACCCAAGCATTTGCACCAGTTATGAAGCAGCAGCAATGGGGCCGGATTATTAATATTGCTTCATTACAAAGTTATCGGGCTTTTCCAAATAGTGCCCCCTATGGTGCTGCGAAAGGCGGCATTTTGCAGTTAACTCGGGCAATTGCACAAGAATGGTCTAAGTATGGTATTACTTGTAATGCAATTGGCCCTGGTTTTTTCCCGACTGCTTTAACTGCACCAGTTTTTGCTAATCCTGAATTAGTGCAATTACACGCCAGCCGAACTGCAATTGGCAGAAATGGAAAATTAGAAGATCTATATGGCCTGACTATTTTTCTGGCAAGCGATGCATCTGCTTATTTAACTGGCCAAACCATCATGCTTGATGGTGGCTACACCTCAAGTTAAGGATCTGCATGAAAGCTTTGGTCTATACCCAGCCAAATGAAATTCAATTACTCGAGCGCGCTTACCCTGAATTAATTCCAAATGAAGTAGTTTTAAAAATTGAATCTGTGGGTATTTGTGGCAGCGATATGCATGCCTTTCATGGCCATGATCCGCGGCGTAATCCGGGCTTGGTACTGGGCCATGAGTTTGCGGGTACTGTAGTAGAGAGCCTGGCTCCTAATTTTGTAGTGGGTCAGCGGGTAACAGGTAATCCTCTAATTACTTGCGGTTATTGTGAGTATTGTCTTCAAGGTAGAAATAATCTATGTGCTAACCGTACAATGGTGGGCATGACTCGACCCGGAGCTTTTGCTGAGTTTATGAGTATTCCAGCAAGCTCTTTAGTTAATTTGCCAGTCGGCATGGATATCGATGTTGCTGCATTAACTGAGCCTGCTGCCACGGCGGTTCATGCTATTAATCTATCTGCACGCGCCTTACATCGGCCGATGCAAGAATGTCGGGTACTGATTATTGGTGGCGGAGCGATTGGAATGCTGGCAGCCCTCTTACTTAAACATGATGGAGTAATGCAGTTAGACTTAGCTGAAGTAAATGCTTTGCGCAGAGCGTCAATTACTAAGCATGTAGCTTGTCATGTTTTTAATCCGCTCGAGATTCCAGTGGTAGAAAATCATTATGGCTTTGTGATGGATTGCGTTGGCAGTGCGGCCACCCGTAAATTAGCGCTAGCAAGTGTTAAGCCAGGCGGGGTAGTCATGCATGTCGGCCTGCAGGATTGGGCTAGTGAAATTGATATGCGAAAGCTCACTCTTGCAGAAATTACCTTGTTAGGCACTTATACTTATTCAACCATCGATTTACAGGTCACAGTGCAATTTTTGCATGATGGGGTATTTGGTGACCTAGCTTGGGTCGAAAAACGGGGTCTAGATGATGGTCCCAAGGCCTTTGCTGATTTACATTCCGGCAAAACTGCCGCTGCCAAGGTATTGCTTAAACCTTTTTTGTAATTAATTTGCGATAATCGGTTTTATGTCTGATCAAGTCCTTAAAGTTAAAGTTTGGCGTGGTGCTGAAACTGGTGAATTCGTCGAGTATTCAGTACCGCGCAATCCTAATCAAACCGTTTTAGATGTAGTGACATATATACAGCGTAAGCTTGATCCGTCACTGAGCTATCGTTTTGCTTGTCGAGTTGGGATGTGTGGTTCATGTGCCATGACTGTTAATGGTAAGGCGCGCTGGACTTGCCGCACCCATGTGGCAAAAATTGTCGACGGAGATAGCCTAGAAATTGCCCCTTTGAATAACTTACCAGTAATTAAAGACTTGGCTACTGACATGCGTGAGTTTTTTACTAAATGGACTGATGCGCGCGGCTTTTTTAAAGGCAATAAAACGCGTTTTGATGATTTTGAAACTGTTGTGCCAGATTCCCCTGAGCGTCAATTAGCGAATGCCGGTATTGAATGCATTGGTTGTGGGGTGTGTTATGCCTCTTGCGATGTGGTTGCGTTGCGGCCAGCATATTTAGGGCCTGCGGCATTAAATCGCGCTTGGACCTTAGTCAATGATGTGCGCGATACCTCTCAATTAGAGCGCTTACGAGCGGTTGCGGGGGATGCGGGGTGCCACGTCTGCCATACCCAAGGCGAATGCTCAGAGCGCTGTCCAAAAGTACTAGAGCCTACTGCTGGCATTGCCGGCTTAAAAAAATTAGCTGGGCGCGCGGCGATGAAAGGAAGTAAGTGGGGCAAACTATAAATTTTAGTCATGCCACAACCACTGCACAGGCAGTGATGCAGGCTAAGCTTTGGTATCTACAACGTATTAGCGCAATGGTTTTGGGGATTTGCGTGGCAGTTCATTTAGCAATTATTTTTTATGCGATTCGTGGGGGGCTTACTGCGGGCGAAATTCTTGGGCGCACACAAGGTAATTGGCTATTTGCTAGTTTTTATGAAATTTTTGTTTTGGCTTGTTTTATTCATGCGCCCATTGGCCTTGCTAATATCCTCCAAGAGCATTTTCCTCAATCTAAATTGAGTCTTGTCTTGGCTTGGCTTTTAGCTGGTTTAATTCTGGTTTTGGGTAGTGCAGCAGTATGGGGGTTAGTAATGGGGAGGGCAACTTAATGCAAAGTAGACCAGTTGTTACGTATCGATCTAAAACCCATCTTTCTTATTGGGCTTACCTTTTACATCGGGTCTCTGGTTTGGCCCTAGCTTTATTTATCCCTTTGCATTTTTTTGTGTTGTCGCAATCTTTGCGCGGTCAGGCGGGTCTTGAACAGTACTTGCAACTTACCGATATGCCCATCTTTAAGATTGGTGAATGGATTTTGGTCATGCTCTTAACCTTACATTTAACTGGTGGTATTCGTTTATTAATGATCGAGTTCGGTCCTTGGCGAGGCTTACGCAAGGGCTCAATTCAACTAGGCGTTATTTTGGCGATTGCCAGTGGCTTATTATTTTTATATCTTGGAAGCGCATAAGAGGCTTATGCAAGTTGATCTTAAAGAAGTCGAGGAGGCATGTAAGCAGTTGTATATTCGTGCGCTCAAGATCTTGCCGGATGATATAAAGCAGGGGATTGCGCAATTAAAAGCAATTGAGACTGATGCCCGCGCACAAGTTGTTTTGCAAACCATGGTAACCAATATTCAGATTGCTGAGCGCGATGATAATTTACTCTGTCAAGATACTGGTTTACCAATTTACAATGTGAAGATTGGCAGAAATGTTCAGGTTGATGGCATCGCCCTAAAAGAGGCGATTCGACGTGGTTGCGAACGGGCGACCCGTGAATATCCTTTGCGTTCTTCGGTAGTGCATCCGATTACTCGAAAAAATAATCATACTTCTTGCGGTATTGAAATGCCGGCAATTCATCTCGATTTTATGGCAGATACAGAAAAGCTTGAAATTGAAATGATTCCCAAGGGTAGCGGTTCAGAAAATAATTCCTTTTTAAAAATGGCAATTCCGGCTGAGGGTATTAAAGGCATAAAAGCTTTTGTGATTGAATGCGTAGTTGCAGCTGGTGGTAAAACTTGCCCACCCACGATTGTGGGTGTTGGGGTAGGTGGCACTTCAGACCAATGTGTGGCATTGGCAAAAAAGGCTGCGACTCGACCCTTAGGTTCGGCTTGTAGTGATGCTGAGGGCGCCTTATTAGAGGCTGAATTGAGTACGGCAGTTAACCGTTTGGGTGTGGGCCCACAAGGCTTGGGAGGCGATGCTACTGCGTTTGCGGTTCATGTAGAGCTAGCTGCGACCCATATTACAATGAACCCAGTGGCTGTGAATATGCAATGCCATTCTGCACGTCGGGCTCGGGCTACCTTTACTTCAGCAGGCCTTGAGTATGGCTATTAATCAATTGCAGGCAAGCAGCTAATGGCCCATTACGAATTATCAACCCCTGTTAGCGAAGCTGAGGTTCGCCGTCTGCGCATTAATGACACAGTAACTTTGCAAAATACACTCTTTGGTATCCGCGATGCAACTCAAATCCACTTATTTGATAAAGGTCGTAAAACCCACTTTGATTTAAATGGCCACGCGGTCATTCATACAGCTCCCAATGTACGTAAGGTAGCTATAAGCGCAGAGTTTCCCGCAGGCTATGAACCTGTTTGTATTGGCACCACTACCTCGGATCGCATGGAACGTTTTACTCGACCGCTGATGACAGAAAACGGTGTACGCATCATTATTGGTAAAGGTGGTTTGCGCGAGGGCTCAGCCAAAGCATTTATTGAATTAGGCGGGGTATATCTTGCCATTATTGGCGGTACTGCTGCGCTAGAAACAACCTGGATTGAGCAAATTGAAGATGTTGATCTTGATGATTTAAATCCTGAGTCCTTATGGCGCTTTAAGATTCGCGATTTTGGCCCCTTATTAGTAGCGATGGATAGTGATGGTGGCAGTATCTATCAAGATGTACGTAGCGAAGTGAACATTAATAAGCTTGCGGTATTGAAAAGCTTAGGAATTGATGCGTGACAAATACTACTTTTCCATTGAAAATAATTGAAACTGATATTTTAATATTAGGTTCTGGTGGTGCAGGTTTATTTGCCGCCTTGCATGCTCATCAAGCAAATGCGAATTTACAAATTACGATTGCGGTTAAAGGGCTATTAGGAAAGTCTGGCTGTACCCGCATGGTACAAGGCGGGTACAACGTTGCGCTGGCTGCAGGTGATTCGGTAGAACGGCATTTTATGGATACGATCGAGGGCGGCAAATGGCTATCAGATCAAGATTTGGCATGGACTTTAGTTAGTACTGCGATTGAGCGCATTCATGAATTAGAAAATGAACTTGGTTGTTTTTTTGACCGTAACCCCAATGGCACAATTCACCAGAAAGCGTTTGCTGGACAAACCTTTGATCGGACGGTACATAAAGGCGATTTAACGGGTATTGAAATTATTAATCGTTTAGCTGAGCAAGTTTGGCAACGCGGTATTCAGCGCTTAGAAGAATATCGTGCCCTCGAGTTGATTCGTAGCGCTGATGGTAAGTCATTAGCTGGCGTATTGATGCTCGATATGCGCACCGGCGAGTTTGTCTTGGTACGGGCCAAGGCAGTTTTGCTGGCTACTGGCGGCGGTCCAACAATGTACAAATACCATACCCCTTCAGGCGATAAGAGTTGCGATGGCCTGGCAATGGCTTTGCGCGCCGGTCTTAAATTGCGTGATATGGAAATGGTGCAATTTCATCCTACTGGATTATTGGCCGGACCTGGCACGCGGATGACGGGCACAGTTTTGGAAGAAGGTTTACGAGGCGCAGGTGGTTATTTATTAAATGGCAAGCAAGAACGCTTTATGGGTAATTATGATTCTCGTAATGAGCGGGCTACGCGCGATATTGTGTCGCGGGCAATTAATACTGAAATTCGTGAAGGCCGTGCTACTCCGCATGGTGGGGTTTATATTCAAATGAGTCACTTAGGGCCCGAGAATGTGCGCAAGCTTTTTAAAGGTATGGTTGAGCGTTGTGCTGATAGCGGCTTTGATTTAGCAGGCGATTTGGTTGAGGTTGTACCAACTGCGCATTACATGATGGGCGGTCTCATCTTTAAGGTCGATTGCAGTACAGCTTTGCCAGGATTATTTGCGGCAGGCGAAGATACTGGGGGAGTTCATGGTGCCAATCGTTTGGGCGGTAATGGCGTGGCTAATTCCACCGTATTTGGCGGTATCGCTGGCGAGACGATGGCGCAGTATGTACTTGATAAACCATTATTACCCTGTGATATGAATTCGGTAATGGCAAGCATTAAAGAACATGAAGCTCCTTTCAGGCAAGTGCAGGGTGATCTTGAGTGGGTACGTGATGCCTTAGCAGATTGCATGTGGAATCAGGTAGGTATTTCGCGCAACAAAGAAAGTTTGTTGCAGGCTCGCGCACTACTTGATCAATTAACTGCTGAGTTAAGTCTGATTGGCGTAGGTAGTGATTCTCGTGAGTTCAACTTAACTTGGCAAGATTGGATGAATTTACGCAATTTAATTTTAGTGAGTCGCGCTATTAATGAAGCGGCATTAGCAAGGGAAAATTCAAGGGGATCGCATTATCGCGAAGACTTCCCTCAGTCAGGCGAGCTTGAAAGTTCTTACTATACTGTGGTCGGTTTACAGCAGGATCAACTTAAAATCGAAAATCGCCAAGTGTTATTTACTCGCGTACAACCTGGCCAAACAATTTTAGTCGACGCGTAATTCAACTAAGCCAAATAAATGAGCTTAGTTGAATCAGATGCATATTAAAAATTATTGCGCTTGAATATTTCGCGCTTTAATGACTTTATCCCAACTAGCCGACTCAGCTTTAATTAGTGCTTCAAGTTCTTTGGGCCTGGTTAAAAAACCGATGTAACCATTTTGCTCAAGACTAGCCTGCATTGCCTCAGACTCGAGAGCTTTACCAGTGGCATTATAAATTTGTTCGATAATGGCATTCGGCGTACCAATTGGTGCTGCCAAAGCAAACCAGCCATTGTTTTCAAAGCCAGGCACGCCAGCTTCTGCAACCGTAGGTACATTAGGCATTTGTTTCATGCGGGCTTTGCTAGTTACGCCAAATGCTTTGACTTGCCCTGATTTAACAAAACCATTGGTAGCTGGAAAATTTCCCAGCATAAAATCAATTTGCCCAGCAATAAGATCATTCATAGCTAAGGCTTCGCCTTTATAAGGAATATGGGTGGCGGGAATACCAGCGGAATAAATAAAATTTTCTCCCGCCATATGCACTTGGCTACCAATACCAGCCGAGCCAAAATTTAAGTTCTTTGTTTTAGCTAAGGCAATTAATTCTTTGACATTATTTACTGGTAATTTAGGGTTCACGGCTAAGACCATTGGACCACCCGCAACCGTAGTGATATAAGTTAAGTCTTTGGCATAGTCAACCGGCATTTTTTTATATAAAAATTGGTTCACAGTCATCATGCTGCCCGATGCTAAGATCAGGGTATAGCCATCAGCAGGCGCTTTGGCGGCTGCTTCTGCGCCAATATTGCCGCCCGCACCAGCCCGATTCTCAATAATGACATTTTGCTTAAGGATGATGGAGAGTTGTTGCGCCAAAGCTCTACCCAAAATATCGGTCGTTCCCCCTGGGGCAAAGGGAATAATTAGCTTAATAGGCTTATCGGGCCAACTTTGTGCTTGGCTTAAGGTTCCATGGCCCAAGAGCATAAACCCACCAAATAAAACAAGGGCAGCGGCAAGGCGCATACGCAGCTTGGTAAGTAGTTGATTTAATAGCATTGTGCGGTCTCCGTAAAGGTTAATTATGTCAATTTTCTTTGACTTCTATACTACTTGACTATTGTCACAACTATGAACTATATCCCCAAGTATTGCAAGTGATCTAAATCATCTATATGATTTAGATATGGCAACTATTTTTATTTCCGAGTTTATCTCTGCCCCAGCTTTAGCAATGCTGCGCAAGCACCATCAAGTCACTTATGAGCCGGAGAGCTATCAACAGCGGGGGACATTAATTGCTTCACTGCAGCATGTTGAGGGTTTAATTGTACGTAATTTAACCCAAGTTAATGCTGAATTATTGGCCGCCGCCCCTCACTTAAAAGTAGTAGGGCGCTTGGGGGTTGGTTTGGAAAATATTGATTTACCTACTTGCTCAACTAGCAATATCACGGTTATTCCCGCAACTGGCGCAAATGCTGAATCGGTCGCTGAATATGTACTTGGCGCAGCGATTGCTCTAAGTCGCGGTTTTTTACCTGCCACGCAACAAACCTTAGCAGGTGCATGGCCCCGCCCACGTTTTTCTGCCTGTCATGAATTGGCAGGTAAAAAGCTAGGCATTGTAGGATTTGGCAGTATTGGTAGGGTGGTATTTCATAAGGCTAATGCCTTTGGCTTGCAATGTGTGGCGTACGATCCAATGCTAACGGGGGCTGCGGTTGAAATTGGGCAGCAGGCTATCCCTTTATTGCCTCTGAATGATTTACTCGCTAACAGCGATGTCATCAGTTTGCACTTACCTCTGTTGCCCGCCACCAAAAATTTATTTTCACATCTCACCTTAGACCAGATGAAGCAGGGGGCTTTTTTAATTAATACTGCACGTGGAGGCATTGTAGATGAGGCTGCATTGGCTGAGCGGTTACGCTCGGGCAGGCTTGGAGGCGCAGCACTTGATGTGTTTGAGGGCGAGCCAGCAAAGAACTTAAAGCATTTTACTGGTCTTGAAAATCTGATTTTAAGCCCGCATATTGCTGGAGTGACAGTGGAAAGTAATGAGCGGGTGAGTTTATTAATAGCTACTGAAGTTGACCAATTTTTAAGGTCTACATCATGAAATTAACTTTCCAACAAAGCGT
>CAJASX010000119.1 GCA_903944725.1 uncultured beta proteobacterium | reverse complement strand
TTTAGTAGGGCCAGTGGGTTTGCCAGTTAACGTACAAAATCGCCTAAGTCAACTTACTAAAGAAGTATTGTTGCAGCCAGCGGTGCTTGCCAAGTTACGCGCAAGTGGTTTAGAGCCAGCCCCAAATAGCCCAGCCGAATTAGCGCGCTTTATTGACCAAGAACGTGAAAAATGGGGTGGAATTGTGAAAAAGTTGGGCGCTAAGGCCGATTAGTTTTTATGAAGAAGATTAAATTTAGAGGTTTGTCAGCTTAGGGTAGGTTCAGGCGTTAATAAGCTATTAGTGCGCATTAATAAATAATACTTACGTCTAACGCTGAATATATGGAGGGATTATGCTAAAAAAGCTAGAACCTAATTCATTTAAAAAGGCAGCAGAATGCCCTGTGCATAGACCTTTTCGAACCACCCACTTGTTTATTCTCGCTACTTTATTGGGTTTTACTTGCCTTTCACAAACTAATATTACTCAGGCGGCACCGTATTATGCTGGTGCGCGTGCAGGCAATGGTAGCGGAGCTGTTTGGAATGTCGGCTGGCGCGGTGGCTCTGCTTATGGGTACGGCGGTGGCTACCGTTACGGTTATGGTAGCAGATATCGTTACGGCTATAGTTGGGGATACCCGTATGCAGTTGCCCCTTTCGTTGTGGGTGCGGGGTTTTATGGGGCGCCAACTTATCCCTACGTTGCTCCCCTAGTTTATGCGCCACCAGAGCCTATGGTCATGGTTTCTCAAGCCCAGCCTAACGTTTGGTATTACTGCGCACCGAGTAAAGCTTATTTTCCTTATGTACAAAGTTGTACAACTGATTGGCAGGTTCTACCCGCTATGCCGCCTTCTGGGGCACATGAATTAAAGCCACAGTAGAGCGTAAAACCGCAGTAGCGCACTATTCTTAATTTAATAAAAGGTATTTTTGATGAAACGTTTTATTTATACAGCTTTTGGCATAGCCGCTACTGTAGTTGGCTTAGCGGCTTGTACTTCAGCCCCAACTGGTCCAACTGTGGCAGTAATGCCCCGAGCAGGTAAGCCTTTTGATGTCTTTCAAAAAGAAGATCAAGAATGCAAGCAATTTGCTACAAGCTCTACAAACGATACTTCAAATGCGGCTTTGAAAGAGGGCGCTACTAGCGCTGCGGTTGGAGCGGCATTGGGTGCGGTTGCTGGAGCCGTAATTCAAGGCGGTAATCATCAAAATGTTGGCACAGGTGCAGGGGTAGGCTTATTAGGCGGCGCAGCAATGGGGGCTGCAAACGCAGCCAGCAAACAAAATCAATCACAAACCCAATACAACATTGCTTACCAGCAATGCATGTACGCCAAAGGCAACCAAGTGCCAAGTTTTCCAACGCAGCGTTAGAAGCGCCATACGACAGTTACTTAATGAGAGAGCGCTTTGGTTGGCTTATTAATAATGTTTTAAGTTACCACTGCCGGCCGCGTTAATTCAAACCGTTCGGCAGTCCTTCTAAATAAATAAAGCAAAAGGATGGCTGCTAAGCCAAGGCTAACACTATTGGCTATCCAAAAGCCACTTGCGCCTTGTAGTGAGAGTGGAATATTGCCTGTGAGGTTGAAGCCTAAAACATAGCCACCACCTAAACCTACACCCCACAGAGATACAGCATAAATAATCATCGGTAAAAATGCGATGCGGTACGCGCGCAAGATAAATGCTGCTGTTACTTGTAAAGAGTCAAAAATTTGATATAGAGCAATAAATAAAAATAAAGGAATGGCAAATTGCTTCACCGCTTCTGGCGGGTTATAGAGGTCTAGTAAGAGCATGCGCAGAAACCAAACTGCAATACCAATCACAATGCAGAGTATGGTGGTAAAGGTAACCGCAGACCAGCCAATTTCTTCTGCCCGATCTTGTCGATTTGCACCAATCGATTGCGAGACTAGGGTCATGGTGGCAATGGAGAGCGAGAGCGGCACCATGTAAATGACGGTTCCTAAGTTAGCCACAATTTGATGTCCTGCTAAAGCAGTAATACCAAACCGAGCAATAAATAAAGACATAAATGCAAATGAAGTAACCTCAATGAGGTAGCTAAAACCAATTGGCGCGCCTAATTTTAAGATTGTCCAAATTCGCTGTAAATTGGGCCGGCTGAGTTTTTTAAAGATTGCGAAAGGTTGATAAAACCGACCATTCCAGACAATGGCTAAAGTGACCAATAGCCATAGCCAAGTAATAATAACTGTGGCTACTGCACAACCTGGCCCGCCCATGGCTTCGATACCAAAACCACCATAAATAAATAGCGCATTTAATGGTAGCTTTAAGGCTAGTCCAGCGAGTTGTACAACAGTAATAACGGTAGGTCTTGAAACTGCATTGTGTAGCGCCATTAAAACTCGCATGCCTAAGCTTGCGGGTAAGCCGATAGCTAAAATTGATAAGTACAGATTTGCTTTCGCATGAATTTCAGCATTGGCATGTGCAAGATCTAAGAGGTGATCTGCGTTGAGTAAGACAGCACACCCTAAGATTGCTAAAGCGATGGCCAGCCATGTAGCCTGGCGAACCTCTTCACCAATTTCATGGGGGCGCTCAGCACCAAAGAGTTGGCCAGCAATAGGGGCTAAAGCAGAGACAATACCCGTTAAGCCCACATAAATACTAATAAAAATAGCTGAAGCCATGGCTAGTGCTGCTAAGTCTTCGGCTGAATAGCGTGCAGTCATGGCGGTATCGAGTACCCCAAAAGCGATCACAGCCAGTTGGCCCACCAAAATAGGAATAGCTAACTTTAAAATAGCTGGCACATCTTCGCGTAAACGCGTTAATTTGAAATGAATCATGTCAAGTGCAAATGCGCTCTACTGCAATTTTTCTTGATAGAGGCGCAGCCGTTCGTCGCGGTCGGCCGCGCGTCGGTCTTCCCAAAGTAAAGTCAGTTTTTCTCGATTTAAGTGACCTAACCCCTGAACTTCATTGGGGTTATGGGTAAGTAACCAAGGGCAATTGAGATCATCACGCAAGGGCAGGCGAGTGAAATAATCAAATGAAGCTAATTGTGAGTCACCCAAATGTGTGGTGTCGATGCAATAGGCTTCGCTTGGCACTGCTTGAGTTAAGCGTTGGGCCACGTATTGATAAGTCTTGGCATAGTTAATGGTGGGTAACCATAAGGTCATTAATAAAACCCACATTAGGGTAGTGCCAGAAGCAGAGATAATTAAACAGCGCCAAATTACTTTGGGCGCGCGTGAGGTACGCCAGCGAATTACTAAACCCCACAGCGAAGTGATGATGATAGCGGCAACAAAAGTAGTGAGATTAAACTCTGCCTGAAAACCTGGGATATAACGACTGACATTGCTTGCAGTGCTGGCAGGAAAACCAGTAATTTTAGCAAACCAAATAAGCCAAATCATAAAGCCAATAACCGAAAAGCTGAGCATGGCAAACCAATCGATAAAGCTAATCAGATTGCGTTTCAAAATCGGTAAGCTAAACACTGCCAATACCGACAGCGGAGGAATCAAAATAATTAAATCATGATCATTGGCTTCGGTGCGAAATAAGTTATAGAGTAGACCACCCAGTGCAATGCCCAGTGGAATACAAATATGCGGTGCACGCCACGAACCTGCTTTTTTCTGTCTGACCCAATGCACAATGGCAATAAGTGCTAGCGGCCAAACTGGCCAGGCATAGAGCCAAAAGTTGATGCTTAAAAAGCTGAGTGATTTATAAGAAGGATAAGCTTGCATGAGAGGCCAATTAAGCCATCCCTCGAGGGCAATAGCCTGTTGCGCTTCACTTAAGTCAAAATACATCCACGATAAAGGCCATATGAGTAGCCCAATACCACCTAAGGCGATTGAGGTAAGCGACCAACGAAAGCGTAAGCGTGCATTACTTACAATGACTGCGCCAGCAGTACCGATGGCCAATAAGGCAGCCATCATTAAATTGCTCGAGAGAATAACTACCGCTAAACCTAGACCTGTCCACAGACCACCCTGCCAAGGCTTATCTAAACCACGAATGGCGCCATAGAGCATGAGGCAAACACCCATTAATTGCGCCATCATTGGCGTCGTTTCGTGGGCCTGCTGAGCAATACCCACGCAAGCCAAGAAAATGAGTAAAGCACCATCGGCTAATGTCATGCCATAGGCTTTAGGATTAGGTTGACCACCCAGCGCAAAACTCATCGGTTGCACTTCAGGGCGTCGTCCCAACAAATAGCTGGCGTACCAAATAGCTAAAGCAGCTGCAAAAAAACAGAGCGCTGAATAGATACGGCTAGCATTGACTAAGCCAATTAAGGGGCCGAACCAATCCATGAAGAGGGCACCCAACCAATAGGGTAAGGGGGCGCCCATTGACAAATCACGACCAGCCAGATGCGGTACTAACCAATCTTGTAGATTGCCGTGATGCAAGGTCCACATCACACCAAAGCCAATCGCATCTTCGTTCTTCCATGGGTCACGCTCAAATAGACCGGCTAATCCGTACACTAAAGTCAGCGAAAAAATAATGACTCGTGGAATTGAAGCAGTAGAAGCGGCGGTTAATTTGACCATCAGTTAGAGGAATTCAGATCTTCAGTTTTTATATTGATTATTTCTTTATCAATGTTGCTTAATATTAATCGCGCTCGGCTTCGTAATAAAAAAGGCAGCATAAGCTGCCTTATTTCTACCGCGGGGAATGGAATGCTTGCCCCCCAGTTAATTAAGCTGGTTTTTTAGTGGCAGCTTTTTTAGCTACTGGTTTTTCAGTTGCTTTAGCTACTTTTGCAGCCGCTTTCTTTTCAGCAGTTTTGGCTACGCCATCACCAGTAGCCTTAGCCACTGCTTTACTACCAAATTTTTGGCGGAATTTCTCGACTCGACCAGCGGTATCCATAATTTTTTGGGTACCTGTGTAGAAGGGGTGCGATTCAGAAGAGGTTTCGACCTTAGCCAATGGATATTCTTGACCGTCTTCCCATTTGATCTTTTCTTTGGTCACAATGGTTGAGCGGGTTTTAAAGCTGAAATTGTTCGAGACGTCGACAAAGACGACTTCGCGGTAATCGGGGTGAATGCCTGGTTTCATAGTGAGTCCTTTGGGCGGGTAGCCGTTTCAGCCCCTAATTTCAGCCTCAAAAGGGCTGGAGGGGGAAATACTTGCCCAGGTGTTATTGGTGGAAAAGCAAAATTATGCCATGAAATCAATGGGAAAGGCTAATTTTAGCCTTTTTCGAGGGTAGGGGTTTAGCCCCCGCGACGCATTAAATCAAAAAATTCCGCATTGTTTTTGGTTGATTTGAGTTTATCAACGATAAAGTTCATTGCCTCAATTTCATCCATATCGGCTAATAATTTACGTAAAACCCAAATTTTTTGCAGATTTTCAGCTTTAACTAATAATTCTTCGCGGCGGGTACCTGATTTATTCAGGTTAATTGCGGGGTAGACACGGCGCTCGGCTAAGCGGCGCTCGAGGTGCACCTCCATATTGCCAGTACCCTTAAATTCCTCATAAATTAAGTCATCCATTCGACTACCAGTTTCTATTAGGGCAGTGGCAATAATCGTGAGCGAACCGCCTTCTTCAATATTGCGGGCTGCACCAAAAAAACGTTTGGGGCGCTGTAAGGCATTCGCATCAACTCCGCCCGAGAGCACTTTTCCCGATGAAGGTACTACGGTGTTGTAGGCGCGCGCTAAACGTGTAATTGAGTCGAGCAAGATGATGACATCTTTACCCATTTCAACTAAACGCTTGGCTTTTTCAATGACCATTTCGGCTACTTGTACATGGCGCACGGCAGGCTCATCAAAGGTTGAGGCCACCACTTCGCCGCGCACTGAGCGTTGCATTTCGGTAACTTCTTCAGGGCGTTCGTCGACTAAGAGCACGATTAAAATAGCATCGGGAAAATTAGTAGAAATTGCATGGGCGATGTGTTGCATCATCACCGTCTTACCCGATTTAGGTGATGACACGATGAGACCGCGCTGACCAAAGCCGATGGGCGAAATCATATCGATGATGCGCCCCGTTAAGTTTTCTTCTGCCTTAATATCACGCTCTAAGTGAATAGTGCGATTGGGATGCAAAGGCGTTAAGTTCTCAAACATAATGCGGTTTTTAAGCGCCTCGGGTGCAAGACCATTAATCTTGTCGACTTTGACTAAAGCAAAATAACGCTCACCATCTTTTGGCGTACGAACTTCGCCTTCAATGCTGTCGCCAGTATGTAAATTGAAGCGACGAATTTGCGCTGGCGAAATATAAATATCATCAGGCGATGCCATATACGATGATTCGGGTGAGCGTAAGAAGCCAAAGCCATCGGGCAAGACTTCTAGTACACCATCACCGAAAACAGATTCGCCAGTTTTAGCGCGTTTTTTTAGAATCGCAAACATAAGCTCTTGTTTGCGCATACGCTGGGTATTTTCAATTTCTAGGCTAGCTGCCATTTCAAGCAGAGCAGAAACGTGGAGGACTTTAAGTTCAGTAAGTTGCATAGGTTTTAGGTAGGTAAAGCAGAGTAATTAAAGAGAACAATGACATAAAAATGCCAGGAAAAGATCAGGGTAATTAGGGGAAATTAAGGCAATCAGAAAACGAGTTTTGGAAAAAGGCTTAAATAGGAACTAAGGGGGATGTGGGGGGTACCGAGGAGGGCGACTGTCTCGAATAACAGTGCTATTGAGAGTGAATACTACACTAAAAAAGGGAAATGTTGGAAAAAAAGGCCATTTTCATCAACCCAAGCCCGATAAGATCAGGGGGTGAGCTGATGAAGGGGCATGCTTTACAGATGACTATCGATAAATGCTGTCATTTGCGATTTTGCCAAAGCACCGACCTTTTGAGCAGCTACAGCGCCATTTTTAAAAAGAATGAGGGTAGGAATGCCCCGAATATTAAATTGAGCCGGAACCCCTTGATTTTCATCAACATTCATCTTGGCTATCTGCAGTTTATCGCCATATTCTTTAGAAAGCTCTTCTAAAATAGGACCAATCATTTTGCAAGGACCACACCACTCTGCCCAAAAATCAAGCAATACAGGTTTATCCGATTTCAGCACATCTTGGTCAAAAGATGCATCACTCACATGTTTAATGCCGGCACTCATGACAATTCCTTCAATATATAGGTGGGTAGCGTTACAACGCTTATATTAGCATTTAATGAATACTGCCTTTCCTCAAGTTGCTTTGCCAGCATTTGGTAGGCCTGCTAGCGTTTACGCCTGGCAGGTAATACCCGATAACACTGCTTTGGCGATTTTGGCCAAAGGTATTTGGCAATGTGCTGTGCAAACTGGGCAACGACCACTAGTAGTTTTGAGCACTGCGGGGCCAGTAATTGGGCTACGGGTTGCGCTAGAACAATTTCGTCCAGAAAATTTAAGCCTTAGCTCTAAGCCAAGCATTGCTTTCTTGCCACAAGTAATGAGTGCTAGCGATTGGCTTGCATCAGCCCCAGGTATTTGGTCTTTTCCGCCAGCACAAAGTGCTTTAGAGCGGTGGTTAGCGGTTTATGCAACCTTAAAAAAACATCCACAATTGCAAGCCTGGTTTACGGCAGATAGTGAAGCAGGTACATGGGGTTTAGCTCAGGCCATTATTGAGGCTTGCGATACCCTCTCGGCAGCTGCATTGCCACAATTACAAGCAGAGCTCAATTTACTAACGCAACACTCTGAAGCTTGGGTTACAACTTTAGAAACTATTTTAGAAAACGCTTTAGCGGCGGCTTATCCTGCATTGGCGCGTCAAGTTGTAGATCAAGAAGCTCAGGTCTTATTGCATTTTTGGCGCTACTTAAGTGGTGCAGGTGATCCAGTTTTTCGTCGCCACTTTGCAATGGCAGCGCACTTACAAGCAGCGAAAGAGTTAAGAAGCGAAGGGCAGACAGCCTGTGCACGCCCCCTTATTTGGGTGCAAACCGCAGATGCGAAACCCATTGAGCAAGAAATGACGCAAGTTTTTTTAAACGATTACGCGCAATTTGCAGTGGTAGTACAAGTTGAGATGGCTTGGCAAACAGTTGCACTTTGGCCTGAAGTGCTTTCAAGCTTACCGATAGAGCAAGCTCAAACTGCGCTCTCAGAACAGCATGAAAAAAAAGGGCAGCAAGTGCAGCAAGCAAAACTAGATAGCGAAGCTTGGCAGGCTGCGCAAATTGCACAAAATTTAAATACGGCACCAGTGCAAAACTGGCGTTTAATTGCAGCACGCAGTTTTGAAGAGCTGGCATGGGCTGCAGCCCGCAGCATTGAAGAGCATGTGATTGCTGGTAAAACACGCATTGCTTTGGTAGCGCAAGATCGTTTAGCTGCACGCAGAACACGTGCCTTGCTAACTCGCCTTGGACCTGCTCTTCAGATTCGTGATGAAACTGGATGGAAATTATCAACTACGCGTGCTGCCGCGGCTTTGCATAGTTGGTTGGTGTTGCTACGCGCGCCCGCGCATGGGCCAAGCGCATTAGATCTATTAGAGTTTTTAAAAAATCCATTTCTAAATTTACCGCAGTATTTAAATCAGCCACCAGAGGTTTGTCTGGGTTTGGTAGCCGAACTAGAGGATCTTTTAATCGCCCGGCAGGCGCAAGCAGGCTGGGAAACTTTTTATTTGGCGATTGAAGGGGTATCGGCTTATTCAGCACCAAGCCCACCAAATCCTTTATTGCTTCAGCTAGTGCAATGTATCCGTGGACGTCTGAATACTTGGCAGCAATTAAACATTAACTGCTCTACCGCTTATGAAGCCCTCAGTGCCGATTTAGAAGTCTTTGGCATGGCTCATGGTTTAGAAAAAGATTCTGCTGGTAAGCAATTATTAACCGTAGTGCGCAGTTTTGAATTGCGCTCAAGCCATTTTAAAAAGCAAAAATTACGCCTAGGCGAATGGTTAAGTTTATTAAAAACAGTAATCGAAGAAGCCGCTTATGAAGAGTCGGGCAGCGAAGCGCCTGCGAGTCTCAGTATTTTGCCGCTGAGCTCTACGCGACTACGCCAATTCGATGCGGTTGTTGTAGTTGGTTGTGATGAGCAACAGTTGCCGGCTTATGCTGAGCCACCTTTGTTTTTTTCCGAAGCGCTAACTCATTTTCTTAAGGGCTCAACCATTGCTGCACAATTTATTCAACAGGCTAAAGATTTATCGCAATTATTAGTGAGCTGCCCGCAGGTAGATTTATTGTGGCAAAGTAAAACTAATCAGGCAGAGCCCTTAAGGCCTGCAGCATGGCTGCAACGCTTACAACTCGATTTTCCCAAATGGCAAATTCAACCAGCGCATGTTAGCCTTCGTACCGGCAGAGCCCAGCCTTTACAAATGGCAAGCGCGCGTTTAAGCCCAGACTTGCCAATGCCCTTATCAATGAGTCCAAGCGCTTATCGAGCCTTACGCGATTGTCCTTATCGATATTATGTGCGTAGTTTATTAAACTTAAGAAAGCTACGCAATTTCGAAGAGGGCTTTGACGCTTCTTTAGCCGGACAAACTTTGCACAAAGTATTGCGCAATTTTTTTGATGCACTTAAAAGTGCCGAGACTCAATTACATCTAAATCTTAAAAAAAATCTAGCAGCACGTCGCTCGTGGATGGTACAAAATTTATCCCAGACTTCTGAACAAGTTTTTAAACGATT
Source organism: uncultured beta proteobacterium (assembly GCA_903944725.1). Lineage (GTDB taxonomy): Bacteria > Pseudomonadota > Gammaproteobacteria > Burkholderiales > Burkholderiaceae > Polynucleobacter > Polynucleobacter hahnii. The sequence continues at coordinate 4,008 of CAJASX010000119.1, read as the reverse complement.
GATCGCTGGTGATGCCAGAATATTAGGGATCTTACGTGATTGGCAAAAACAAATTCCAAGTTTTGTTGACTGGCAGTTAGACCGCGAAGCCAAAGGGTGGCAGTTTTTGAATGCCGAAGTGCAATTAGGCTTCGATTTATTTTTTGAGGATGAGGCAGGGATTGAGCATGTGATGCGCATTGAGGGTCGTGCCGATCGTTTCGATGTACATATTAGTAATCATGAAGCCGAGGCAATTGATTACAAGCATCAACGTTTAGAGAAAATAAGCTTGCGCGCACAAAACGTATTGGAAGACCCACAACTTCTCATTTATGCGCGGGCAGCCAATGAAAGCCAGCTTATTGCCGGGCATCAAGTAAATCACGCTGCATGGGTTGCTTTAAAACCCGAAATCAAAAATGACAACTTAAAAGTAGCACGCTCGCTAGCGGTAGAGCCAATGCCGGTTTTAATAACTCAGTTTAATAAGCAACTTACTAAGGATATGTCACAACTCTGGTCGGATAAACCATTAACAGCATTTGCCCCAGATGGCGTTTGTTTGTACTGCGAAGCTAGAGGCGTGTGCAGAAAGGGGATGTGGTGAGCAATTTAGCACTTGATTCTTCAGCAAAATTTGATGATGCAGTTGTTGCTTGCGACCCCAATCAAAGTGTAATTGTTTCAGCTTGTGCAGGTAGCGGTAAAACTTGGTTACTGGTTTCCCGAATGATACGTTTGCTTTTGGTGGGAGTTAAGCCGCAAGAAATTCTCGCTTTAACTTTTACACGTAAAGCGGCACAGGAAATGCGCGCACGTCTGTATAGTCTTTTGGCTCAATTTACACAAGCTAGTGACGTAGAGTTACTAACAGAGCTTACAGCCCGCGGTTTAAACGCTGAGCAGGCTAGAGTGGCTTTGCCGCAAGCGCGAACATTGTATGCTGCCGTTTTAGCCAGTCCACAGGGCATAGTTATTGATACCTTTCATGGTTGGTTTGCTAGGTTATTGAGTGCTGCACCAGTTTCAACTGGTATACAGCCAGGCTTTAGTTTGCGTGAAGATGCTAAACGTTTGCAAACCGATTGCCTAGATGACTGGTGGGCTAACCTGCCAAATGCACTTAAAGATCACTATAACGTGCTCTTAGAAAATTTAGGTGCGCATGAGACGCAGCAATTTTTACTAGGTCATTACAGTCTTTTTAAGCAAAGAGGTTCTTGGACATTTTTTGCAGAAGCCTGTGCTCAGCAGGGCATTACACCTTTGCAGCATCTCGAGCAAGCCTTGCCGCTGATAAAAAAACCAAACCCGCTTTTAGCGTTATGGAATGCACCTAACATCAAAGCAGATTTGGAGTTACTACTGAACTACTTTAGTCATAGCAATGCCACAGAGCGGCTTTATGTATCAGCGGTGCAGAAGGTAATCGATTGTAAGTCACGTGGCGGTAATGTAATGGAAATTATTTCTTTATGGAAGGCTATTTTCCTGAATCAAAAAGATGGTTATCGTATCTCCAATAATAAAGTTGCAGGCGATTTGAAAGATTTTCTAAAACGAGAAAAACTTGCAGAGAATGGACATGTTAATTTTAAGCAATCCTGGGGCGAAGCATTCCTTGAATTCATCTTATGGCAGAAAGATCAACTTGCCTATGCATTAAATCAAGCTTGGTTTGCAATGAGCGCGGCAATGTTAGATCATTTGAAGGTTACCAAAGAAGCCTTACGCGTTCGCGACTTTGATGATTTAGAAATTGATGTCAGCCGGTTAATGGCTCATGCTACAAACGCCGCTTATTTACAAGCCCGCCTAGACGCCAAATATAAACATATTTTGGTTGATGAGTTTCAAGACACCAATCCTTTACAGTGGCAAATTTTACGATCTTGGCTAGAGGGTTATGGGTTTGATGAGTCTAAGCCGAGCGTGTTTATTGTTGGCGATCCTAAGCAATCAATTTATCGCTTTCGCCGCGCAGATCCAAGATTATTTAAAGAGGCAAAAGATTTTCTCGAGCACGAATTAAACGCAGTTTCTTTAAATCAAAATATTACTCGGCGCAATTCACCAAAAGTAAAGGACGCTATTAATGAGGTTTTTGTAGCTGCACGTTTGCCAGAGGGATACCCCTTTACTAAGCAAACTACTACTTGGAAAGTGCCAATTACTTCCTCGAATGCACCTTTTCTAAAGTTGTCCTATACCCAATGTGGTGAGGCGGCTTTACTGCCCCTAATTCCGCTAGATTCTCAAGAAACTCTGCCCCGCAAAGGTAGCGCCTTTGAGGATGCCATTGTTGATGTCAGGGAAACTGCTGATGTGAAGCAGCGCTATACCGAAGGACAGAGAGTCAGCGAACTAATTCATCACATTATGCAAACACGCATGGTTATGGATGTCGATAGTGGTAAATCATCTTGGCGTAAACCGCGGCAGAGCGATTTTTTATTACTGGTTAAACGGCGTAAATATTTAAGCCAATTTGAGCGTGCCTTACGTGAAGCTAAATTAGCCTTTGATAGCCCACGTTTAGGTGGTTTGTTAAATACACTAGAAGTTGACGATTTAATTTCTTTACTGATTGTGCTGGTAACTCCTAGACATGATTTGCCCTTGGCGCAAGTATTACGAAGCCCCATTTTTAGTTTTAGTGAAAAGCAAATGCAGCTATTGGCTACCGAGATGGCAAAGCAAAGTTATCGATCTTGGTGGGATGCTTTGCAAAATTCTGCTGACCATGAGATAAAAAAAGCAGCGCACTATTTAGAGCATTGGCGTGTATTGGGAGAGCGCCTACCCGTACATGATTTACTTGATGGTATTTTTCATGAGCGAGATTTACGGATGCGTTATGCCCAAGCTTCGCAAGCAATTGCTCGCCCCCAAGTACTAGCCAATTTAGATGCATTTTTGGCTTTAGCTTTAAATCAGGATGGTGGTCGTTATCCGAGCTTAAGCCACTTTATTGCTGAACTAAATGCGATGCGACGTGGGGATGATGATGAAACACCCGACGAGGGAGATGTTGATTCTCAGCCAGAAAAAGAAGATGAAGTAAGTGACCTGACTGAGGAGGATCGTCATAAACGCGTCCGTTTGATGACGATTCATGGGGCTAAGGGACTAGAATCTGCATTCGTGATAGTGCTAGATGCAAACCATACCGTTGGCAACTATGAGCATCGTGGCGTATTACTTGATTGGTCTGCAAACCAAAGTAGTCCAAGTCATTTATCGATGTACACCCTTGATACCTTAACTAGCCCACGTAGCGAAATTCGTGATAAAGAATTGGCGATTGCAAAAAATGAAAATTGGAATTTACTGTATGTGGCGATGACCCGCGCTAAACAGGGCTTATGGATTAGTGGGGTCGCTCATTCCAAAGGGAATGACATAGGCGTTGATGAAAAATCGTGGTACAGCAGGGCGCTTCAAGGTAATTTACCGCTGTTTGAGGAGGCTTTATTGGCTCCAAATTTAGAGCTATCGACCTTGAACGAAAAGGATAAAAGTCTAGACCAAGTACCAGCTAAAAATAATGCTTCCGATATGTTTAGTATTGATGACTTTCAGACCAATTGGCTTGAAGCAAAAGTGCATCAGCAGCAGTTAGTTAAGGGCATTGAAAGTGGCATTGTGCTAGATGCGTTTACAACCGCATCTGATGAAACTGAGTCAAACCCAGATATATTAGAGGAGGGTAAACACTTTCATCGGCTGATGGAATATTTCACTGCGCAAACTAGTACCTCGCAAGCAAGTTTACCCAGTGAGCAAGAGCTCGCTATTTGGTTAAATATTGAAGTTAATCAGGCAGCTACTGCTCTCGCTCGCGCTCAAACTGTTATCAATACTCCCGCATTGAAGCCTTACCTCACTGCTGGTAATTGGTTAGCAGCTTGGAATGAAATAGATATCGTCAGTGCGAGTGGTAAGGGGTTTCGGCTTGATCGACTTGTAGAGTTTGATGATCGTTTGGTGATTCTTGATTTTAAGCTCACGATTCCATCAGTAGGA
>CAJASX010000118.1 GCA_903944725.1 uncultured beta proteobacterium | reverse complement strand
GAAGAGCTGCTAGTGCTGTCGCCACCACAGGCTACCAATACACTAGCAATCACAATGCCAATTAAAAAATATATGCGTTGAATTACTGATTTCACAGAAAACTCCATTTCGTATGTTAGCGACATGCTATTTATAAGTAATCTTCATCATATTTCATTTGTGAGGCATCAGCAAATATTTTAGAAGTAGGTTGTCGCCTTCCATCCAAAACTGATCCAATTAGCGCCCTAATTTGCATCGAATTTCAGCCCAGCATCTATTTAATATAGTCCGCTAGTGAAAGATAACCTGATCACTTGGGTGGATTAAATTTAGATACAAATGGTGGTTCAGTTTTAGATGCAGATTAACACCTAGTGACTACAAGCAGTGGCTACTTACTCAAGGGGATATAGATCCCTATTTGCGGAAGGCTTTGAAGACTTAGGGACTACTCGCCTTGACGCTTTAAATCTCGATAGAAATTTTCATACGAGCCAAACGTTAAAAGCTTAAGACTTTCTTGATCCACAATTCGATATGCTAATAAACACTGTTGCTGAGAAAGTCTAAATTTATAAACATACACTCCCACTAAATCTCCTACTTTTGCTTCACCAATGATGGGATCTTTGGAAATAAGTTTGAGCGCAGCATCTAGCTCTACTTTTTGTGGGGCGTGCAGTTTTTTAGTGGCCTTTGCAAAACTGGCCGTAATTTGTAAACGCATTAACTAAAAACGTATTCACCAATGACTGGTTCTTGATCTGCAATTAAGATTTCCCGAATCAACGAAAACGGTAAGTCTGGATTTTCTTGGGCAATTTTGCCAATCTGAGACCAATACTCAATTTGCTTGGGTACAGAGCGATGCTCGACGCTTCCAAACACTTTGGCTTGCTCAACGAGGTTTTCTGATAATTTCACGTTAATAGACATGATGGCTCTCCGTTAGATAGTTCCATTATAGCGCCATAAGTTCCTTTTTGGAACCTTTATTGAAAGTCCACCCCCACTATCGCTAGTGAGGGTTTTTTATGGTGGGCCCACCAGGACTTGAACCTGGGACCAAAGGATTCCGGTATTGTGAGGTCTACACTATTTTTTATGTTTAAAAGTCTACTTTCTACTCAAAACAGACGTTTGTGAGCATCCCAATATATAAATCAAAGTAATCACACAGGCACTACAGTTACTCGTTGAATCATTCCTAGATCAGAATGCTGTAGCATTTGACAATGCATGACGTAGGGTCCTGTGAAGTCGTCAAAACGCATTCTGAAAGTAATCGATTTGGGTTCTAGCGTAGTTCCGCCAGCAGGTAAAGCGACCGTATCACACCAATAAGGCTTTATCGAGGTGCCATTGATACGAGTAATGTACATTGGATTGACATGAATATGAAATACATGAGATAAATTATTGCAATTAAAAATAGTCCATTCCTCTACATCGCCCAGAATAATATTTTGAATAATCGTGTTTGAAGCTTGTAATTCGTATTCGTATTTTGGTACAGGGTTCGGCGCAATATAAGCTGAACCTGCTATAGGCCTACCTATAAGCTTTGACAGATCGTCTTTTGCTTTAGCAGTATTTTTCTTAAAAGACTCTACGGCATCAGAACTCATCTCAGTCAAGCTAGTCATTGCATTATTCCATGCAGAAAAACTGCTATCTGCATTCTGCTTTATTTCATTACCAATCATGTTAAAAATAACACTGCGCTTCTTACCGCCAGCATTAGCAAATTCTTCATCGGTAATTGGCTTTAAATAATCCGTCACAGGCAGAGGTGCGGCGGGAATATTAGTTGCAATGGAGACTGTAGTTGTTAAGGCTCCAGCTTTTTTTGCTTCTACTACGATCACTGTAGCTACAACATCTCCCGGTAATATGATGGGATTTTTTCCTTGGGTAATTTTGACGGGTAAAGATCTTAATAAATAGGTTCCTGGCCTACCCGCTTTCACAATTACTGAGGAACGGTTACCTGCTGCCAAAAGCACGCCCCTGCCATCCTTTTGCCGTGCATCCGGAAATTCTTGATAAGCGCTACTACCCCAACCATCGGTAGTATATTGATGGAAAACATGATCATCTAAATTAAGATTAAGGTAATTAAATACCTGAGTATTGATTAAACGCCATCGTTGTACCTCACCGCTTTGCATCACAATAGTAGGCTGACGTACACCGTTGATCAGTACTGGCTGCGCATTAATATATCCATTGCTATGGCTTAGCCCATGACCTGTTGGATGATTGGCTATTTGTGCAAATTTTTCCAGTAAGCCATCCTTTACACCATAGTTATTAGGTACTTTGCTATTAGCAAAGTACGGTGCCTGAAATAAGAAAACGAGTTCAGTTGCTTGCGCCATCTCCGGTAACTCATCAATTGCGCCG
>CAJASX010000117.1 GCA_903944725.1 uncultured beta proteobacterium | reverse complement strand
GGGGCGATCCTCCTTTGTAACTCGCCAATTTCTGGCTAGCCAAACTCCGCCAAGAAGCTCAATGAACATCACTACGGGAATTAATACAGCCAATGGCAAGAAACCCATTAGTAGGGGCGACATCACCATCGCCCCACCAAAACCACTTAAACGCCGAAATAATCCACCTAAGATGGCGGAAACTGCTAACAGAGCAATTGCAAACCAATCAAATGAGTTCAACTAACCTCACTTAAATCATGCTCATCAGAAATTAATTCGCGAATTTGCTTACAGGGTATTTTGTTAATCGCCATGGCTATAATTCTTAAGTTGATCTTTTCTCTAATGAAATATAAAGTATCACTAGATCAAATGATTTAAGGGTAAATACCTAAAAACACCTAATAAACCAAACAAACAATGTTGCCGTTCCTGTATGCGCTGCTAAAAACAAAGTCTTTGCTGACCTTGCAGCTCATGATTCCACACCTCGCTTTACCTTAAAGCTCGCTGAGCAATCCGTTCCAACTCTAGGTGCTGCAGCGTTAGAATTAGAAAAAAGTCTTGCCCAATAAATCAATACCAATAAAATGAATTCATTTGGAGTCTTTATGCACCCTCCCGTCATTATTACCGTTGCTATTACTGGGGCAGTACCGCGCAAAAAAGATTGTGCAGGACTGCCGGTGACACCACCCGAACAAATTGAAGAAACTCAAAAAGCCTATGAGGCTGGAGCATCTTTAGTGCATATTCATGTGCGTAATCCTGATGAAAGCCCCAGTTCTAATCCAGACCTATATGCAGCAGTACAAGAGGGTGTGAAAAAATATTGTCCCGAAATGATCGTGCAATTCTCTACTGGGGGCCGTGGTCGTGATCAAGCCGCGCGAGGTGCGATGCTTTTCCATCGGCCAGATATGGCTTCATTGGCTACTGGCTCAACTAACTTTCCAGTAGGTATTTACGAAAACCCAACTGATTTTGTTGAGGGGCTTGCCAGCGAGATGTTGAAATTTGAAATTAAACCTGAAATTGAAATATTTGATTTAGCGATGCTCTATAACGCTGCTAATTTAGTTAAAAAAGGTCTGCTTCACTCACCGCCCCATGTGCAATTTGTCATGGGGGTGCCCAATGCAATGCCAGTACGCCGATCTATTCTAGAATTTTTAATCAAAGAACTAAAAGATGTGATGCCCACCGCTACCTGGACAGCGGCAGGCATTGGTAAACATCAATTAACCGTTAATGAATGGGCACTAGAGCTGGGCGGTCATGTACGCACAGGCTTAGAAGATAACCTACGCTACGATGAAACGCGGGTTGCTAAAGATAATGCTGAACTTGTTTCACGAGTAGCAAAAATAGCTCGCGATCGGGGTCGCTCTGTAGCTAGTGGTAAGCAAGCCCGAGAAATATTAGGCTTAAGGCCTGTCGCCGTATGACTGAAGCTACTTTTTTAGCAAACCAACAGTTTGATTACATCATTATTGGCGCTGGCTCGGCAGGTTGTGTGCTAGCGAATCGGCTATCTGCAAATCCGCAGAACCGTGTCTGCCTACTTGAAGCAGGGCCAGAAGATAGATTACCTTGGATTCATTTACCAATTGGCTACGGCAAGACCATGTGGGACGCTAGGGTCAATTGGAAATTAAATACTGCGCCTGAACCGGGTATGAATAACCGGGAAATTTATTGGCCAAGAGGTAAATGTCTTGGTGGCTCGAGTTCAATTAATGGTTTAATTTTTATCCGCGGCCAAAAAGAAGATTATGACCATTGGCGTGATTTAGGTAATGTCGGCTGGGGTTGGAATGACGTATTACCCTACTTTAAAAAAGCTGAGGGTAATGACCGCTTAGGTGAGCCATTGCACTCGCAACAAGGTCCATTAAAGGCCTCATCGATCCCCAAAAAACATCCCTTAGTTGAAGCTTTTAAAGCTGCTGCTAATACACTTGGTGTTCCCAGCACCGATGACTTTAATAATCTCACGCAAGAGGGTGTTGGCTACTACCAGTTATCGACTCATAAGGGTTTACGGTGTAGCACTGCGGTAGCCTATTTGCGCCCTGCTCGAAAGCGATCTAATCTCACCGTGCTTACCAACAGTCAAGCAACACGGATTCTATTTGAAGATCGAAAAGCAAGCGGAGTAGAACTCATCCACAAAGGCAAAAAAATTACTCTTTTAGCCAATAAAGAAGTGCTCTTATGCGCTGGCGCAATTCAAAGCCCACAGCTTTTACAACTCTCTGGCATTGGTCCAGCTAAACTTCTACAAGAATTTAATATTCCCCTTCTGCAAGATTTACCAGGTGTAGGAGAAAACCTGCAAGACCATTTGCAGTACCGTTTGATTTATGAATTAAATCAACCTATCTCAACCAATGATCAATTGCGTTCAATTTTCGGTAAAGTCAAGATGGGTCTCGATTGGTTACTATTTCGAAGTGGTCCATTATCAATTGGCATTAACCAAGGCGGATTATTTACTAAAGTCATGCCCACCTCAAGTAGACCCGATATTCAATTCCATTTAGGCACACTCTCAGCCGATATGGCAGGTGGCGAAGTTCATCCCTTCTCAGGATTTACGATGTCGGTTTGTCAGTTACGCCCAGAGTCGCGAGGATATGTGCGTATTCAATCAGCTAATCCACTCTTGCCACCACGCATTTTCGCAAACTATTTAGACACCCAATACGATCGCGATATTAGTGTTGCCGCAATTAAATTTGCTCGTAGTATTACGCAAACTCTACCGCTGAGTAATTTAATTACCCGCGAAGTTAAGCCTAATAATCCCCAAACTAATGAAGATATTTTGGCGTTTTGCCGCGAAACTGGCGCGACTATTTTCCATCCCTCGGGAACCTGCAAAATGGGTATAGCTGATGATTCGATGGCGGTTGTCGATAGTGATTTACGCGTGCGAGGTGTTACTGGGTTGAGGGTAATCGATTGCTCCGTAATGCCAAGTTTGGTCTCTGGAAATACCAATTGGCCCGTTGTCATGATTGCCGAAAAAGCGGCTGATATAATTAATTATCAATCGCTAATTTAAATCCCTACATGCCTCGGCTGCCTTTTTCTCGTTGGATACCTGAATACAAAAATCCTGGAACTGTTCGTGCAGATTTATTAGCAGGCCTTACTGGAGCGGTAGTCGTTTTGCCACAAGGCATTGCTTTTGCCATGTTGGCAGGAATGCCACCGCAATATGGTCTTTATGCAGCAATGGTGCCCTGTTTAATAGCTGCCCTATTTGGTTCAAGTCGGCTAATGGTGACTGGTCCAGCAAATGCAATCTCTCTCACCACCATGGCATTAATAGCGCCACTAGCAGCCCCTGAGTCGGCAGAGTATGTTGGTTTAGTTCTAACGCTGAGTTTTTTAATTGGCCTTATTCAAATTACTTTGGGTTTTAGCGGTGTGGGTAAATGGGTTGAAAAGGTGCCTCACTCAGTAATTGTTGGTTTTACTGTAGGGGCTGCATTGCTGATTATCAATAGTCAAATTGGAACAATTACCGGATTTGCTATTCCACGCGGTCTCAGCCCGCATCAAACACTGTATGAACTTTATTTAGTACTTCAACAAAATCAATGGCATCCAGCAGTAATCAGTTTAGTGGTGGCCACAGTTTTAATCATTATTATTTGGCGACCCCTTAATCGCTGGTTCCCAGGAATGCTAGTGGCAGTGATTATTGGCAGTCTCATTGCGCTCTATATCGAAAGCCTCTACCCCCAACTCACTCCATTTAAACGCGTAAGTAGTATTCCGGGCGCCTTTCCTATCTTATCTTTTCCCCACTTAAATGCTAATACCCTTAATCAACTCTTTGGGGCGACCTTAATTATGGCCTTATTAGCATCAACTGAAGCCATGGCAATTGCCCGTGCAGTAGCCTTAAAAACTAAAGATCGCTTTAATGCTAATCAAGAATTTATTGGCCAGGGCTTAGCCAATGTAGCAGGTGCCTTTTTTTCAGCCTACCCATCGAGCGGCTCATTTAATCGCACTGGTGTGAATTTATCTGCTGGTGCAAAAACGCCTTTATCAGCTATTAGCGCCGCCCTTTTCTTAGTCGTTATTTTGGCTTTTGTTGGCCCGCTTGCTAAATATCTACCCTATCCGGTTATTGGCGCTTTACTACTGGTAGTGGCCTGGAATCTAATTGACCCGAAAGAGATTCGCAAAGAATTTCAGCATGGCCCTAAAGAATGGTTACCAATGGTGATTACATTTATTGGAACCATTACGATTTCACTGGAATGGGCAATTTTGGCGGGTATTTTTGCTTCGATACTCACTCACCATTTTTATAAAAATAAAAACCAGCACTAGGCTACTGCTTTAGCACCAGGCAGGTCTAGCAACTTTAAGCGCTGTATTTTTCCTGAAGCCCCACGAGGTAATTCTGTGACAAAAAGAATTGTCTTAGGTGTGCGTAGTTTGCCTAAATGCTCTAAGCAATAATTTCTGATTTCAAGCTCAGTGCAGAGGGTTTCAGATCTTAAAACAATGGCCACCAAAATATCTTGACCATAATTAACATCAGGCATACCTACCGCAGCCGCATCAAGCACTGCTGGATGCTTAAGTAAGGCTTCATCTATTTCACGCGGGGCAATATTTTCACCACCCTTAATAATTAATTCCTTTAATCGTCCAGTAATGAAATAAAAACCATCATCGTCACGTAAACCTAAATCACCTGTTTTTAACCAGCCATCTACAGCAAATGCTTTTACTGTTTCAGCCTCACCTTGGTAATAGGCCTTCATCACATTGGCGCCACGTAAACAGACCTCACCAATTTCATTATTAGCCAGCTCAAGACCGCTAGGATCAACTACTTTGGCTTCAACCCCACAAGGCAAACCTGGGCTGCCATAACGTCGATTGCCGTCTTGCGGGTTACAAAAAACCATTGAGGCTGATTCAGTCATGCCCATTCCCTCTATTACCGGAAAACCAAAGAGACTTTCAAACTCCCGATGATGCTCAGGTGGCAATGGTGCAGAAGCCGAACGGCCAAAACGTATTTGCTTTAATTGCGCTGCTAAATTAGCATCTAACCCATTTGCTTTAGCTGCGTTGATTAAATAAGCAATGATGGTTGGCACTATATTAATCCAGGTGCACCGATACTTGATTGCAACCGACCACCAATTAGAAACTGAAAAATGATGGGGAGCAACAATTGCACCGCCTGAATAAAACGGCGAAACCGTAGCAATCACTTGTCCATTAATGTGATAAATCGGCAAAGAACTTAAGACGATATCAGCTGGGGTAAGGCTATGCCAAGCGCTGACCGTCTTAGCAGCATGTAATATATTAGCGTGACTTAGAAGCACCCCCTTAGGGGTTCCGGTCGTGCCTGAGGTATACATTAGCAAGGCTGGGTCGCTGGCCTTAAGTTGAGGCAAAACACCTGCTGTAATATCCATAAAAGGGCCCTGAGCTGCATCAGGATCTAACTCAACTAGCTTAAATTTAGCTTGGATTTTTTGTAATGCATTGAATAAATGGACTTTATTCTCAGGCGCATAAAATAATATTTCAATATCACTATGTTCAAATACCCAGGCTAATTGATCAACAGGGGCTAATAAATTCATTGGTACAACAACCCGACCAGTAGCCATCGTGGCTAAAAAAACCGTAGCAGTTTGCCTGCCGTTATGCATAAATAAACCTACATGCCCACGCTTACTAATACCCTGCTCATCAAACCAAGCAAGCAGATGTCGAGCTTCTATGGCAAGTTGGCCATACGTAAGTACTGCATTATTTTCTGGGGCAAATAAAAAGGGTGCTGCAGCTTGCGTGTGATCCCAGTAAGTCATTACATCGCCAATCGTTATGCATGAACTTGGCGGTAACGCTGATTTATCTTGATTTAACATAAAGACTAGCTAACTTATTTAATCGTTGTACAGATAATTCAGCGGAGAACTTAACTAAACCGACGGAAATCGACTGAAATAATTTTCTAGCAAACGCTCGACTGTTGGCACAATCTCGGGAATTGGACGAACCACGCGAGCAATATTTAGATAATGCCGATAATTTAGATTATCTGAAAAGTTATTTCGCCCCCAAGTACCGCAACCCATCGACAAAGAGAATGGTAAGCCGTTATCAAAACTACCGCCAGTCGCTATCGCATGGGCTTGATTCACAATAACTCTAGCCACGGGCAATTCATTTGCCAACTCAGCAGCGCGTCCTTCCATTATTGAACCTTGTAATTGGGTATGTAAGCCGACAGAGTGTCCTGCGCCCTGATAAGCATATACTTTGGCTATCATGGCTTTAGCGGCGGCAAAATCAGTTACTTGCCAAACCGTAAGAACAGGACTTAACTTTTCACCAGAAAACGGCGCCTGCACCCCTGTGCCCGCTTCTTCCACCATTAAAAAGTCTGCCGATTTAGCAAGGGGGTTTTTTAATCCAGCTCGTTCGGCAATAAAAGCTGCGGTCTGAGCGGTAAGTGTTGAAGTTAATTTACCGTCATGAAACATTACTTCCTGCAAGCGTTGTTTATCAGCTGCATCTAGCAATACTCCCCCTGCTTGCTCTAGGGCCTTGATGGCTTGTGCATATACAGGGGTGCATATCACTACACCATTTTCACTCGAGCAACTCGTGGCGTTATCAAATGTTTTCGATTGAGCAATTTTCTTAGCAGCACTATCTAAATCAGCTAGCTCATCAATGACGACCAATACATTACCAGCGCCAACGCCAAAAGCAGGCGTTCCCGAAGCATATGCTGCGCGAATATTCGCTTGCGAGCCTGTTGCCACCACTAAATCAGCTAAGCGCATTAATTCATGGGTGGCATCTTTTGTAATTGGGCTTGGTAACACTTGAACTAAATCACGTGGAGCTTTAACTAAATCTAACTGATCATGCACAAATTCTAATAATCGAGCGCAGGTCGTTTGCCCCTTTGGAGATGGTGCCAAAATAATGGCATTGCGGCACTTTAAGGCATTAAGAATTTTATTAATCGGGGTGGCACCAGGATTTGTAGAAGGAGTGATTGCTGCCACCACCCCCACTGGCCTGGCATATTCCGATAGGCCCGAAGCTGCATCATGCGAAAGAAGGCCAACCGACTTGGCATTTTTAAGGTCGCGAACTAAACCTAAGGTTTTACGATAATTTTTCTTAAATTTATCAGCTACATTTCCAAGGCCTGTATCAAGTACTGCTAATTCAGCCAATGCTTGATTACGCGTGGGCTCTAAGATAGCCCACGCGACCGCCTCTACAACTAAATCGACTTCACTTTGGTTAAATTGTTCAAATGACTTTTGGGCAACTCGCGCTCGGGCAACCAATTGTTCCACAGGAGACATTATTCGACCTTAATACCCGAGTCTTTAGTTACCTTACTCCATTTAGCTAATTCGGCTTTTACGATCGCCCCTAATTGCGCTGGGGTGCTCCCCACAGCTTCTGCACCCTGAGCGATTAATTTTTCTTTAGTGCTGGATTGCGCCAATACTTTCACTACTGCGTTATATAAGGCATCAACACTGGCTTGGGGTGTACCTACTGGCACAAACATGGCATACCAAGAATCTACCTCAAAATCTTTAAAGCCCGACTCGGCCATTGTTGGTACATCTGGAAAAATAACCGAACGCTTCGTAGTCGAAACTGCTAAAGCACGTAATTTTCCCGCCTTAATATATTGTGTAGCGGCTGGTATCGAAACCCATAGCAAGGGTACTTGTCCTGCCATCACATCAGTCACAGCTGGACCACCTCCACGATAAGGAATGTGGGTCATTTTTACATTAGCGCCCGAGGCCATCATAGCCCCCGCCAAATGACCTGGTGAACCATTCCCAACCGAAGCAAAAGCAATGGTGTCGGGCTTAAGGCGGGCTAACTCGATAGCTTCTTTAACTGTCTTAGCCGGAAAATCAGGATTTGCCACTAAGATTTGTGGCAAAGAAGCCACCAAAGATACAGGCAAGAAATCTTTCTCGGTATTAAAGGCAAGTTTTGGATAAATAGCAGGATTAATCGTATGCGAAGATAAAGTAAATAACACGGTGTAGCCATCTGCTGGCGACTTAGCAACCGCGTCAGTACCAATTGACCCGCCTGCACCACCGCGGTTATCAATAATGATCTGCTGTCCCAAAGCCTGACTCATGGGCTCTTGCACAATACGAGCAATCACATCGGTACCGCCGCCAGGTGGGTAAGGTACGACAAATTTAATTGACTTAGTGGGCCATGCTTGCGCCAAAGTTGAACCAGCAAACATGAATCCGCTGCTGGTAAAAAATAGAGTGACAAGCAGTTTTATAAAAATTGGTTTTTTCATCTAATTTCCTTTATCTCCATTAACCCATTATTTCTCTAATTTCAGATTCAACTATATCGAATTGACTAAAGTCTGTAGAATAACTAATCTTACTCAACGGAACAAGTTGTTTCGTCTAAGTGAAAATACTAGTATTTTAATCGCTAAATAGTGCTGCATTCTACTAAAATGAACAAATTCCTTCATTTCATAAAATTAAACAGCGATGCTTGAATCGACCCTAATAGACATGGTAGAGGGCACTAAAAAAGACCCCGCCAACGAAAATTCATCGATGCTCAAGGGCGTTGTCATTCTTGAGGCTCTAGCTGGCCTATCGCAACCAGCTACCTTGGCGCAACTGATGCAAATTACCGCCATGCCTAAAGCTTCTTTACATCGTACTTTAGCCATCTTTGAAGAAGCTGGTCTGGTCTCGCGCGAACCAGGTGGTAAAACTTATGCCCCCGGTGAGCGCCTCTCTAAATTAGCTCTGGCAACCATTACTCACGATAGTGTAGCTGCAGTGCGCCACAGTGTTTTGAAAAAATTAGTTGCTGAGGTTGGTGAAACCTGTAATTTAGCGGTGTTGCGGCGCGGTGAGCTGTTTTACCTCGACCGAGTTGAGGCCGATTGGCCACTACGTTTACATCTACCCGCAGGCTCAGTTCTACCCCCACATTGCAGCGCAAGTGGCAAATTACTGCTCGCCTTTAAGCCCAGCGAAGAGCGTCGTCAATTATTACAAAGTCTACCTCTGCAACCATTTACGCATCGCACGATTACCGATCGCACTCTTTTAGAGTCTGAATTAGAGCGCATCGTAACAACAGGTTATGCGGTTGATAACGAAGAATATGTGATCGGCGTATCTTGTGTGGCTGTTCCAGTATACGATAGCAGTCTGCAGGTAGTTGCCGCGATCGCTATTCACGCGGCCACTGCACGACTGCCTCTGAATCAAGCGATGGAATATATACCGCAACTACAAGAGGCCTCGCAGAACGTTTCACAAACCCTAAGTTAATGACTCGCTTTACATATCCACGCTTGCAGCAGCTGATTACTGCTGCTAAAACTGATTTACCACTTGGCATTGTTTACCCCCTAAGTGCGCCCTCCCTCGAGACTGTGTGCGAACTACTTGCACATCAATTATGTGTCCCAATTCTGTTGGGTCCAAAGCAGCCTCTTACCAAGCTAGCCCAAGAAGTTGGTTTAGATCTTCAAAATATTTGCCTAATTGATACCCCAGACGATCCAGTAGTGGCTGCAAAAATAGCAGTACAAATGGTTAAACAAGGTAAATTAGCCGCTTTAATGAAGGGTTCACAACATACTGAAGATTTAATGGGTCCCGTAGTTGAGCGAAGCGGCTTACGTACCGAACGCCGCACTAGCCATCTTTTTTTATTTGAATTGGCTAACTATCCTAAGTTATTAGGCATTAGCGATTGCGTTGTCAATATCGCGCCGAATGCCTCACAAAAGCAACAAATTTTACTCAGCAGTCTTGAGGCGCTCGACCGCTTAGGAATTCACCACGCAAAAGTCGCAATTATTGCGGCTACTGAAGTTGTCAATGCGATGATGCCCGCAACCCTTGACGCCAAAGCCATTGTTGAAGCACACCACCTAGCGCCTATTTTTTCTGGTGCCGTCATTGAAGGTCCGCTTGGCTTTGATAATGCTCTCTCCGCCCTTTCTGCCCAAACCAAGGGTATTCAATCAATCGTGGCAGGTGAGCCAGATCTGCTATTAGTACCCGATTTACAAGTTGGAAATATTTTATATAAAGCATTAATTTATATGGCGGGGGCAGAATGCGCTGGAGTCATTCTTGGCGCGCAAGTGCCCATCATTCTTACCTCACGAGCTGACTCTATTTTTTCTCGGGTAGCATCAACTGCATTGGCTATGCGCTTAGTAATACAGCAATAAGAAAAATCCCCCGCAGGGGATTTTTCTTATTTCACAGCAATACCTCATTATTTACAGTTTGTCATACAGCGTACTGCATTGGTATCAGGCCGATCGTCCACGATAAAACCGTCTCGGTTAGGCATCTTTACTGCTGCCAAAGTCTTGCTATTCATTTCATCGGT
>CAJASX010000116.1 GCA_903944725.1 uncultured beta proteobacterium | reverse complement strand
ATTGCATTGTGCTCACTATCAATCGGAATTAATTCCGCAGCACTATCTCGCACCGCTTGCATGAATAAATCGCCCGACATCACTAAAGCTTCTTTGTTGGCCAATAAAATCCGCTTACCCGCTTGCGCTGCAGCCAGCGTAGGCAACAAACCCGCAGCACCTACAATAGCCGCCATCACCGTATCGCAATCAGAATCAATTACTGCTGTTACTAAAGCTTCAGGGCCATATAACACTGCAGTTGGAATTTTTTCGCGCAACAAAGCATCGGCTAATTGTTTTGCGCTCTGGGCATCGCCAAGCACCGCAATACGCGGTTTAAATTCGCGGCATTGGGCTAATAGCCGATCGACTTGTTGATTGGCCGTTAAAGCTACCACTTGGTAGCGCATGGGATGTGCGCGAATAACATCAAGGGTATTGACCCCAATCGAACCCGTCGATCCTAAAATTGCGATTCGCCGTGGCAAACTCATAACATCAGACCAACTAAAAGTGCTGCAAGCGGCATGGTTGGTAATAATGCATCGATCCGATCTAAAACGCCACCATGTCCTGGCAGTAAGCTACTGCTATCTTTTACACCTGCTAAACGTTTTAGCTGTGACTCGAATAAGTCGCCAACGATGCTAAAAAGACATAAGCCAATAACCAAGCCAAGCATTGCCAGAAAACCTAAACGCATCACAGCAAAGCCAAACAAAGTAAGGTTAAAAGGTAAATACCAAGCGCACAGACTCGCATAGATACAAGCGAAGATAATGCCGCCTACCGCGCCCTCAAGGGTTTTGCCAGGGCTAAGTTGCGGCGCTAAACGCCGACGTCCAACGGCTTTACCTACAAAATAAGCACCAATATCAGCAACCCAAACTAAGGCCATAGTGGAAAGTAAAAATATCACACCAAACTGACGCAACAAAATTAGTGCAAACCACGCTGCACAAAAAATAATTAAACCTAATAAAGCGAATGATAAAGGCCATTGTGCTACAGGCAAATGAAGGCTTCGCCACAAAAAAATGGGGGCGATAAAGATCCAAAAAAAACTTGCGCTAAGTAAGACACCAAATTCAATAATTGGCTTTTGCCCATACAATAAAGCGGCAATGATTAAGATTAAAAGCAGCGCATAGATGAATGCAAGGGCGCTTTTTTGCGGGGCAATTAAACGACTCCATTCCCAAGCTGCTAAAGCTAAGATCAGCAAAAAAATCCCACTCAAATACAAGGGTGTCAGCAAAAAGAAGCTGGGTAAGAGTACGGCTAGTAAAAGTACAGCGGTAATAATACGAGTCTTTAGCATGGAAAAGTGTTTAGACGCAAGCGCGCTTAGACACTGCCCTGAGTAGCAACTTTAGGTAATTTAGTTGCAAGTTGTGCACTAGTGCGACCAAAGCGGCGCTCACGTTGACTAAACCAATCAAATGCTTGATGTAATTGTGCCGCATCAAAATCAGGCCACAACACATCAGTGAAATAGAGCTCGGCATAAGCAAGTTGCCATAATAAAAAATTGCTTACGCGCTGCTCACCACCCGTACGAATAAATAAATCGGGCTCTGGCGCATAAGCCATCGATAAATGTTCTTGTAATAACTCTTCGGTAATTTGATCCGCTTGCAAATCTGGATTTAGCACGAGGCACTTACGCATAGCTTGTAAAATATCCCAACGCCCCCCATAGTTAGCAGCAACCGTTAGAGTTAAGCCGGTGCAATGCGCAGTTTTCTCTTCCGAAAAACGGACCATATCTTGAATCGCGGAATCAAAGCGACTTAAATCACCGATCAGTTTAAAGCGAATATCGTTATCACTTAAACGAGTGACTTCACGACGCAGTGATTTTAAAAATAACTTCATTAAAAATCCCACCTCTTCAGGTGGGCGTCGCCAATTTTCCGAACTAAAAGCAAAAATTGTCAGGTATTCAACTCCAGCGCGGCGACATTCTTCGACTACTTTACGCACCGACTCTAAACCTTCTGAATGTCCTGTCACTCGGGGCATTAAGCGTTTACCAGCCCAGCGCCCATTGCCATCCATGATGATGGCTACATGGCGTGGCACCGCACTGACATCAGGAATAACTAAGGTAGAGCTAGTATGTTTAGGCATAAAAAGAGTCTGGTAAATGAGTCATATTGATGAGATTAAACGGCGCTACACCGTCATGATCTCTTTCTCTTTTTCGACCACGATTTTATCAATATCACTGACAGCGCGATCGGTCATTTTTTGCACTTCATCTTGAGCGCGCCGCTCTTCATCTTCTGAGATCACCTTATCTTTACTCAGTCGCTTTAAATGTTCATTGGCATCACGCCGTAAATTACGAATCGCAATTTTGCTTTCTTCACCTTCGCTTTTTACTAATTTTGTCAACTCACGCCGACGTTCCTCGGTGAGTGGCGGCATCGGTACCCGAATAACGGTACCTTGTGAAGCGGGATTTAGGCCCAAATCTGAATCACGAATGGCTTTTTCAATCACGGCAACCATGGTTTTCTCAAATGGCTGCACATTGATGGTGCGAGCATCAGCTAGGCCTAAATTCGCTACTTGACTAAGTGGTGTTGGGTTACCGTAATAATCAACTGTAATGTGTTCCAGAATGCCAGCGTTTGCTCGCCCCGAACGAATTTTTGCTAAATTACTTTTTAAAGATTCAAGCGACCGATGCATCTTTTGCTCGGCGCTGGTTTTAATTTCCGCAGCAGACATCACAGCACTCCTTTTAAACGTGAACCAAAGTACCTTCCGACTCACCCAATACCACACGCATTAATGCACCAGGCTTCAAAATAGAAAAAACCCGTATTGGTAGTTTACGATCACGACACAAAGCAAAAGCAGTGGCGTCCATCACTTGTAAATTTTTAATCAGTGCTTCATCAAATGTAATCGACTGATACAAAGTAGCATTTGGGTCAAGTTTTGGATCACTGCTGTAAATTCCATCTACCTTAGTGGCCTTTAGCATCACTTCAACGCCCATTTCGGCTCCGCGTAAAGCAGCAGCCGTATCGGTAGTAAAAAATGGGTTGCCTGTGCCAGCGGCAAAAATGACTACCTTACCTTCACTCATTGCGCGAATGGCCCGTGGCCGAATATAAGGCTCCACTACCTGATCCATACGTAATGCCGATTGCACCCGCGCTTCTACCCCTTTTTGCCGCAGGGCATCTTGCAAAGCCAATGAGTTCATCATTGTGGCTAGCATGCCCATGTAATCGGCAGTCGCACGATCCATACCCGCTGCGCCTCCAGCGACACCGCGAAATATATTTCCGCCACCAATCACAATAGCTAACTCTATGCCTATCCCAACCACTTCGGCAATTTCTGCCACCATTGCGTCGATCGTTATTGGGTTGATCCCAAAAGCATCATCCCCCATTAAGGCTTCGCCAGAAAGTTTGAGAAGGACACGCTTGTAAGCAGGCATATTAAATTATTCTATAAAAGTAATTAATCTTAGGCACTCACTTTGGCAGCCGCTACTTGTGCAGCAACTTCCGCGGCAAAATCATCTTGGCGCTTTTCAATGCCATCGCCAACCACATACAAGGTAAATGACTTAATGGTGGTATTGGTCGCTTTAAGCATTTGCTCAACTGTTTGCTTATCGTTTTTAACAAAAGTTTGATCAAGTAAAGAAACTTCTTTTAAATACTTTTGTACTGTACCTTCAACCATCTTTGCCACAATCTCGGCTGGCTTTCCCGACTCAGCTGCTTTTTGCTCAGCAATGTTACGCTCGGCAGCAATATTGGCTGCTGGTACATCGGCAGCAGATAAGGCTACGGGTTTCATTGCGGCAATATGCATAGCGACATCTTTAGCTGCTGTTTCATCGCCCTCAAATTCAACCATCACACCAATGCGAGTGCCGTGCAAATAGGAAACTAATTTACCAGTACCAGCAAAGCGTTGAAAACGACGTGGCGTCATATTTTCGCCAATACGCCCAATTAATTCACTACGCACGGCATCGACCGTTTTATCAGCCATCGCCAAGGCTAATAAAGCAGTGACATTCGTAGGATTCTGGTCGGCTACTAACTGCGCGCAAGCTTTACTAAAAGTCAAAAAATCATCATTTTTTGAAACGAAATCGGTTTCACAATTTACTTCAATCAAAGCGCCAATGCTGCCATTAATATAACTAGCAACCACACCTTCAGCAGTAATGCGCGAAGCAGCTTTACTAGCTTTGCTACCCAATTTTACGCGTAGAATTTCTTCCGCTTTCGCCATATCGCCAACCGCTTCAGTTAATGCTTTCTTGCATTCCATCATCGGGGCATCAGTTTTGGCGCGTAATTCGCCAACCATTGCAGCGGTAATTACAGTCATTACACTACCTTCCCTTCTTCAATAAATTCTTCTTCGCCTTCTTTCACAGCTTCTAAGACCTCTTGAACAGAGTTGGCCTTACCTTCCAAAATGGCATCGGCAATACCGCGTACATAAAGCAGCACAGCCTTGCTCGAATCATCATTACCAGGAATGATGTAATCAATCCCTTCGGGAGAATGGTTGGTATCAACCACGGCGATAACTGGGATGCCTAATTTTTTAGCTTCGGTAATGGCAATTTTGTGATAACCCACATCAACCACAAAGATTGCATCGGGTACTCCGTTAAGGTCTTGGATACCGCCTAAGGCCTTTTGTAATTTATCGAGATCACGATCATTGGTTAGGGCTTCTTTCTTTGAAAGCTTATCCCAATCACCCGCTTCTTTAGCGACGGCCATATCTTTTAAGCGTTTCAAAGAGCCTTTAACAGTCTTAAAATTAGTTAAGGTGCCGCCTAACCAGCGGCTATCGATATAAGGCATGCCCGCACGTGCAGCCTCTTCTGCAATCACTTCGCGTGATTGACGTTTAGTGCCAACAAATAAAATCGTGCCACGATTAGCGGCAATTTGCTTCGCAAATTTCAGAGCATCCTGAAACATCGGCAAAGTCTTTTCCAGATTAATAATGTGGATTTTGTTGCGATGGCCAAAAATATAAGGGGCCATCTTGGGGGACCAAAAGCGCGTTTGGTGGCCAAAGTGGCAACCGGCTTCTAGCATTTCACGCATGGTTACTGACATAACATTCTCCTAAGGGTTTGGTCTAAGGCTAAGTCCTGACTGCGCTAAAAAACGCTACCCTGGAAGGCTTAGCCTGCTATTTCGAATTACTTCGATCAGCAAATTATAGCTTATATATCAATCATCTAGGCGCAAAAGACCCAAAAAACCTCAAGTCGTTGATAATCAAGGCATGAACAGTGTTTTTACCCTTGAAAAAGACATCCATGGCATGCGTGAGGCGGGTCGGCTCGCCAGCGAAGTACTCGACCACGTAGCTCCAGCAATTCTTCCAGGGGTAAGTACGGGCGAACTCGATCAAATTTGCCATACCTTTATGCGGGATGTCCAAAATACCATTCCAGCGCCATTAAATTACCAACCCCCAGGCTACCCCCCTTTTCCAGCGGCAATCTGCACCTCGGTAAACGATGTCATTTGCCATGGCATTCCAGGTGATAAAGTACTTAAAGCAGGCGATCTGGTTAATTTGGATATCACGGTGATCACCCCAGATGGTTACTACGGTGATACCAGCCGAATGTTTAAGGTTGGCGAAGTTTCGGTCTTGGCTGAGCGCTTAACGCAAATTACCTTTGAATGTATGTGGCTGGGTATTGCCCAAGTTAAACCTGGTGCCTATTTAGGCGATATTGGCCATGTAATTCAAACCCACGCCGAGCAGGCTGGGTATTCAGTCGTTCGTGAATATTGTGGTCATGGCATTGGCAAAGTCTTTCACCAAGACCCGCAAATTTTGCATTATGGGCGCCCTAGCACTGGCGAACAATTGCAAGCAGGTATGACGTTCACGATTGAACCCATGATTAATGCTGGACGCCGAGAAATTCGCACGATGCCCGATCAATGGACGGTAAAAACTAAAGACCGTAGCCTATCAGCGCAATGGGAACATACTTTACTTGTAACTACACAAGGTGTTGAGGTGTTAACCTGGTCGGCGGGCAGTAATCCGCCACCCGAATGCGTTAAGGGCTTAGCATTTCGACCTCAGCTTATTGCGGCGTAGGCACTTTCCCAAATTAGTCCTTCTGCCACCATGAATACAGCGACTGCACTCGCACCGCATCATGCTATTGCTCATCTACGCAGTTCCCGCGCTACTGAATACCAGTTATTTCTGGAGGATCAAAACGTCGCTAGGTTGACAAAAAAACTAACAGAAATCAATGATGCTGCCTTAATACACTTATGGCAAGACTGTGCAATCGATTCTGACCTAGCATTAATTGCTGTTGGTGGCTTTGGGCGCGCAGAGCTTTTTCCTTATTCTGATATTGATATATTGGTCTTGTTGCCCAATACCGTCTCACATGATCCTCAAGGCAATAGCGAAAAGGTGGCTCGCTTTATTACTCAATGCTGGGATTTAGGTATCGAAATTGGTTCTGCCGTTCGAACTCTAGCAGAATGCTTAAGTGAAGCAGAGCAAGATATTACTGTGCGTACCTCGCTCTTAGAAGCGCGACTGATCTGCGGCTCGCGTAGTTTATTTAAAACATTCCAAACCACATTTACCGCAGCACTTGATCCAAAGACTTTCTTCCAAGCAAAATTACTAGAGCAAACGCAACGTCATCAAAAATACCAAGACACCCCCTATGCACTTGAACCCAACTGCAAAGAGAGTCCAGGGGGTCTGCGCGATTTACAAGTAATTTTGTGGGTTAGCAAGGCGGCACAACTTGGCAATAGTTTTAATGATTTGTTTCAAAAGAATCTAATTACAGAGCGCGAGCTAACTGAATTAAAACGTAATAAACGCTTTCTGGCAACCTTGCGGGCTAATTTACATTTGCTTGCCAAACGCCATCAAGATGTTTTAGCGTTTGACTTACAAGCGGGCTTAGCAAAGTCCATGGGTATTGAAGAAAGCTCAGCACGGCAAGTTAGTGAAACTATCATGCGTCGCTACTACTGGGTAGCCAAGGCGGTGAGCCAACTCAATACCATCTTGTTACAAAATATTGAAGCCTTATTATTTCCCCAAGAATCGCGCACAATTCATCCGATTCCAGGCGAAAAGAACAGCGACTTTATTGAGCGCCAAGGCCTGTTAGATATTCAAGATCCGCTTTTGTATCAAAAAAATCCCGAACAAATTCTGCGTACCTTCTTAGTGCTAACTCAAATTCCAGCGGTCAATGGCTTATCGGCTACGATTTTGCGGGCGCTGTATAACGCGCGTAAAAAAATGAATAGTCAATGGCGTAAAGATCCGATTAATCGCCAACTTTTTATTGAAATCCTGCAACAAGCTGATGGTGTTAGTAATGCATTTAAACTGATGAATCAAACCAGTGTGCTCGGTCGTTACTTGCCGCCCTTTCGGCGCATCGTTGGACAAATGCAACATGATTTATTTCATGTTTATACAGTCGATCAACATATTTTGATGGTTTTAAGAAATGTTCGCCGCTTTATGGTGGTAGAACATACCCATGAATTTCCTTTGTGTAGCCGTTTAATTGCCCACTTCGAAAAACCCTGGCTCCTCGTCATTGCAGCTTTATTTCACGATATCGCTAAAGGGCGGGGAGGCGATCATTCATTACTAGGGAAGCGTGATGTACGTGAATTTGCTAAAGATCATGGGCTCGATAAAAAAGATATCGAATTATTAGTTTGGCTGGTAGCTGAACACTTAAATATGAGTCAAGTTGCGCAAAAACAAGACATTAGTAATCCAAATGTAATTATGGCTTTTGCCAAGAAAGTTGGTGATGAGCGCCGCCTAACTGCACTTTATCTCTTAACTGTAGCTGATGTACGTGGCACGAGTCCTAAGGTGTGGAATGGCTGGAAAGCCAAGCTGCTGGAAGATTTATACCGCGCCACCCTCCGTGTTTTAGGCGGTGCCAAGCCTGATGCCTCTTCGGAATTAGCCCAACATCAGGAAGAAGCTCGGCGTAACTTGCGCTTACATGGCTTTCAAGACTCTGCGTATGAGGCCTTCTGGCAAAAACTCGATGTGGCTTTTTTCTTACGCCAAGAAGCAGGTGATATCGCTTGGCTATCACGCCATTTAATGAAGCAAGTTGAAACTACCAAGCCAATTGTGCTTGCACGCTTATCACCGGCAGGAGAAGGCTTGCAGGTCGCTATTTATATGCCTGACCAAGCAGACCTTTTCTCACGCATTTGTGGTTATTTTGAGCGTAACGGCTTTTCTATTCTAGATGCGCGAATTCATACCACTCGGCATGGTTATGCCTTAGACACCTTTGAAGTTGCTAGTAGTGAATTAGATGATGAGCCCCATAGTTACCGTAATCAAATTCAATTAGTTGAATATGCTCTCACCGAGGCATTACAAAAACCCACCCCACTACCGACACCATCAATGGGCCGTTTATCGCGCCAGTCGCGCAGCTTCCCTATTCAACCCCGCGTGCATATGCAACCCGATGAACGCGGCCAATACTATGCGCTCTCATTCACCGCCAGCGACCGTGCAGGGTTGCTTTATGCTATTTCAAGAGTTTTGGCAAAACACCACGTCTCACTGCATACCGCCCGCATTAATACGCTTGGCGAGCGCGTTGAAGACGTCTTACTCTTAAATGCCAGTGAGCTCAGTAAAAATCCGCGCTTACAAATTCAACTAGAAACAGAATTACTAGAAGTACTTGGTAGTCAAGTTTAGCCTTAGCGCAATAAAGCCAGCATTTCTGCTTCGTCAATCACTGCCACACCAAGCTCTTCCGCCTTGGCTAGTTTGCTACCAGCATCGGCACCTGCGACAACATAATTAGTCTTGGCAGATACAGAGCCAGCGACTTTAGCACCTGCTTTTTCAAGCATTGCCTTTGCATCCTCGCGTGAAAGGGATGGCAAGGTACCAGTCAAAACAAAGGTTTTACCTGCTACCGCTGCATTCAAGGTCTTTTCAGTCACACTCAATTGCATACCAGATGCGAGCAAAAGCTCGATGACCTCGCGATTATGTGCTTCACCCATAAAACTTGCAATTGAATCGGCTACAACTGGGCCAACGTCATGAATCGCTAATAATTCCTCAGCAGAAGCAGTCATTAAGGTATGCATATTGCCATAATGTGCTGCTAAATCTTTAGCGGTTGTTTCACCCACATGACGAATACCTAAGGCAAAAATAAAGCGTGCCAAACTCGTTTTTCGAGATTGCTCAATTGCTTGAATTAAATTGTCAGCCGACTTTTCGCCCATGCGCTCTAAATTGGCTAAAGCATTAAACCCAAGGCGGTAAAGATCTGCTGGGGTGCGTACGATATTTAAATCAACAAGTTGATCGACAATTTTTTCTCCCAGCCCCTCAATATCCATTGCCCGACGTTGCGCAAAATGTAATAGGGCTTGCTTGCGTTGAGCGCCACAAAATAAACCGCCACTACAGCGCGCAATTGCTTCATCCGCCAACCGCTCGATATGGGAGTTACACACTGGACAGCGGCTAGGCATCACAAATTGGGCCGCCTTCTTAGGACGTCGCTCTGGTATCACCGCAACCACTTCGGGTATTACGTCACCTGCCCGACGCACGACTACTGTATCGCCAATGCGCACATCTTTACGGCGTACCTCATCTTCGTTATGTAAAGTAGCGTTAGTAACCGTAACGCCACCCACCTCCACTGGGGCCAAGCGAGCTACTGGCGTAATTGCACCAGTACGGCCCACTTGAACGTCAATACCCAAGACCGTGGTCAACGCCTCTTGCGCAGGATATTTATGTGCTAAAGCAAAACGGGGTGCCCTAGAAACAAACCCCAATTGATTTTGCTCAATAAAGGAGTTGACTTTATAAACTACGCCATCAATGTCATAGGGCAAACTAGCCCGTTTCGCACCCACCTCATCGTAAAAGGCCAGCATCTCTTTTACTGAATTTAGTAAACGGCGCTCTGGACAAACAGGTAAACCCAATTCAACATAACGATCTAATAATTCTCGATGGGTTGCAGGTAACCATGAATTAGGAATTAACTCGCCTAATCCATAAGCAAAAAAAGACAGTGGGCGACGTGCGGTAATTTTCGAATCTAACTGCCGCAAACTACCTGCAGCTGCGTTACGGGGGTTGGCAAATTCCTTTTCACCCTGCTCGGCTGCTAGTTGATTCATGCGTTCAAAGTCACGCAAGTACATAAAGACCTCGCCGCGTACTTCAAGCACGGTCGGAATTGAATTTCCCAATAAATGCAAGGGAATAGCGCGAATCGTCCGAATATTGGCGGTCACATCTTCACCGTTAGCGCCGTCACCCCGTGTAGCAGCCCTAACTAAAACACCATTTTCATATCGCAAAGAAATAGCGAGACCATCAAATTTCAATTCGCCGGCAAATTCAATTTGATGAAGCTTCAGCCCTTCACGACAGCGCCGTTCAAAAGCTTCTAATTCCTTTAATTCAAAAGCATTATTTAAGGAAAGCATAGGCACTGCATGCTGTACAGATTGAAAATCTTGTAGTGCTACTCCGCCAACTCGCTGCGAGAGCGAATCAGACTTAATCCATTGAGGATTATTTGCTTCAAGCTCCAGCATCTCGCGGTACAAACGATCGTACTCACTATCAGGCAGCAAAGGCGCATCAAGCACGTAATAGGCGTGTTCTAAACGCGCTAACTCTAGCTGAAGCCACTGATATCGTTCGGCTGATTTTGCCCGATCACCCTGCGCCAAAATCAAGACCTAACTAAATAAGCGTTGAGCTGTAGTAGAACCAGCCACAATACCGCCCTGCTCAAGCTCTGTGTACAAACCATCGACATGATGGTGAATGCTGGTCACCGCCATAGCAGTTAAATTAAGGCCATTGTCATCTACCAAACGGCCTTGTTTAGCTTCAGCAATTGCTGCTCCTTCGGCTAGCATCCGCTCGAAGGCACGTTCTTGAATTGGTACAAGTGGTAACTCCAGTAAAAAGGTCAATTGCTTTACTGGGTCAGTTGGATCTAGTTCGCTACTAAAAAAAAGTAACTGCGCCTGATTAAAAAACTCGAATGAGCGTCGATTAGCATGAAGACGAAAGCCTCTTTGTTGCATCAAAGTCACTAAATCAGCCCAGGTTAAGGGAGTACTGTCAAAAAGTATATTAATGCTCAGTTGTATATCTGTTTGCGCAGCTAAAGCGTCTAATTCTTTAGCGCTATCAAGCATCGCATTTAACCCAGGCATATCAATTTGTGCACCTAAGGCTTCGGCTAAGTTTTGTGCATGGGTGAAAAAATTAGATAACTCTCCTACCTCAATTGGGCCTTGACGATTAGCCAATAGCACCGCTAATTGCAACTCGGTATAGGCAGAGGATGCAGTAACATTCTCCCAAGTATCACCATCAATCCAATTGGCTTTTAAGCCTTCTAGCAAATATTGCAAAGCTTGCTGTGGCCAGGTAGCAATTTCGGCCAAAATTTCAGTCCCTTGAATGGGTTCATTAAACCGTAAGGTTGCAACACAATCAATGCGCGGATCAATTGAGATCTTGCTAGCACTAAGTACGATAGCGGCTGCCAACCCAGCCTGATTAGGGTCATCAAACTCACCTAAAGAAGGTTCATGCCGCTGCCGATTTGCTAGTGCCGGTTCAATGCCATTGGAATGGCTTGTATCAAGCAATTTGCGACGTGCCCGCGCATGACGTACATTGACTATGACCACTAATAGTAATAAGAAAATTCCAATAACAATTAAAGCAAATTGCAAATCTGAAAGGCCGGTATTAACAATCATGTCATTCAGCGGCATTTATGCAGGCTCCACCAGCGTCACAGCTGAGGAAATATCAACTGCCACAATGCGTGATACACCCTGCTCTTGCATCGTTACACCAATAAGTTGATGAGCAATTTCCATGGTGATTTTATTATGGGAAATAAATACAAACTGGGTCTTAGACGACATTCTAGATACCATTTCTGCGTAGCGTAAGGTATTAGCATCATCAAGTGGCGCATCAACCTCATCTAATAAACAGAACGGTGCAGGATTTAATAAGAAAAGTGAAAAGACTAAAGCAATTGCAGTTAAGGCTTTTTCACCACCCGATAAAAGATGAATTGAACTATTTTTCTTGCCAGGAGGTTGTGCCATCACGAGCACGCCAGAATCTAATATCTCTTCACCAGTCATCACCAATTCGGCATGGCCCCCACCAAACAACTCGGGAAACAAACGGCCAAAGTGCCCATTCACCTGATCAAAAGTACCCTGCAATAAATCTCGGGTTTCAGCATCAATCTTGGCAATTGCATCGCTTAAGGTTTGCATCGCTTCATTCAAATCGGCCGATTGGGCATCAAGGAATGATTTACGCTCACGTGAGCTTACTAACTCATCAAGCGCGGTCATGTTAACTGGGCCTAGTGATTGAATCTCATTATTTAAGCGTGTGACATCGCCTTGCAGTATGCTAACTTTTAATTCTGTACTAAAGCGCGTTTCGATACTCGCTAAATCGGCCTCGGCCTCAAGTAATAAAGTGGCAAATTGTTCATAATTAAGTCGCGCAGCTTGCTCGCGTAATTGCAAGTCGGTAGCTTTATCGCGTAATGGCTGCAGGGTGCGCTCGACTAACATCCGCACTTCATCAGCCTCACGCAGCTCATGTAACAATGCATCTTGCTCAGTACGGGCAGTTGCAAGGGCTGTTTCACGATCACTTCGCGCGACTAATAAAGTTTGTAACTTATCTTGCGCCTCTTCATCACTTAAGCCCGCTAATTCAGTTTCTGCTGCCGCAAATTTATCTTGAATTTCCATAATTTGGGTACGCGCGGTAGTTTGGTCACGCTGCAAGTCAGTAATTCGTTGCTGCAAAGAGCGCGTGGTGAAGGCGGCTTCCTGAGCTGCCATTTCCGCTGTGCGTAAAGTGTCACGTAATTGATCACGTGCTTGGCTAGCCAAAACAAATTGCTGTTGGCCTGCGGTCAGTAATGTTTGCGTACTTACTTGAGTTTGCTCAGATTGTATAAAATCTGCTTTTGCTTGATTGGCCTGCAAATTGCTTTGCTCGATTTGTTGACTTAACTCTGCTAGCTCGGAATTAATTTGGGTAGCCCGCTGGGAATATTGCTCTTCGGCCTGACTTAATTGCATTTGCTCTACCTCAAAACCATGCGCTGCTTGTACTGCATCTTGGGCACTTAAGCGTGCACGCTCAGCAGCCTGCAAAGCAGCTTGGTAATTAGCAGTAGCTTGGTCTAGCGTGCTCTGCAATTCACTTTGTATTAGGCGCTGGGCGCGTAATTGTTTTTCAAGCCCTTCCATTTCTTGGGCGCGGGCCAACATTCCTGCCTGTTCCGCATCGGCTGCATATAGTTGAACACCAACACGACTTACTAGGTGTCCTTGGGCAGTGACAAAAGCAGCACCAAGAGGTAATTTTTCGCGACGTTGTAAAGCATCATCTAAGCTATCGGCGATATAAATAGAACTTAGCCACTCTTGTAAAACCAATTGAATATTTGAGCCAGCCACACTTTGTACTCGCGACAACAAAGGCGTAAAGCCAGTAGGTATATTCGGCTTAAGTACATTTAAGCCATCGGTTAGTAAAATTGCCAAACGACTTGGCGGGGCTTCTTTGGCTAGCAACAACGCAGCTTTTACATCTTTACCTGTTAGGGCAGCTAGACGTTCACGTAAAACCGATTCAAGTGCTGGCTCCCAGCCTTTTTCAACTTTAATCTCTTGCCAGAGCCGCTTACTCTCTTTTAGGCCCCTGCTCTCTAACCAAGGGCCAATTTTTCCTTGCGCTTGCACACTCGCTTGCAGCGCTGTTAAGGCCGTTAATTTGGCTTCAGTTTGCGCTAGATCTTGATTTGCAGTTTGAATTTCTTCCATGGCGGCTTGACGAGCAGCATCCGTAGCAGGTACACGAGCCTGGGTTTCTGCCGCCTGCATGTTGATCTCTTCCACCTTGCGCGCCGCAACTGCAAACCGATCAAGGGCCATTTTTAAGGCTTCCGCATCTGGTTGTCGCAAGCCTTGCAACTCTGTTGTTAAACGCGCTTCGCGACCTTGTGCATCTTCTATTTGCTCGACTACCGCCTTTATGCGCTCACCTAAACTCGCCAAACGCTGATCTACATTAGCTAAAGCAATTCGTAAGTCATCAACGCTTTTCGTGGCCTCTTGAAACGCAGTTTCTTTAATAGGCGCATTTATCTGTAAATCAGCCAGATCACCTAACATCACTTGCTCATGTTCAGCCGCGGCACTTAATTCATGCTCGGCGCTACGTTGTGCTTGCGCGGCGTCGGTTTCTTGCGTGGTCCAACGCAATAGTTGCGCTTGCAGGTCTTGAGTTTGTTGTTGTAAGCGTAAGCGTGATTCCTGCACGTATTTAATTTGTGACTCGACTTGACTTACATCTGAATTCGTTTGATATAAATCGCCTTGCGCTAAAGACACTTTATCTTGTAAAGCGTACTGCCGAGTACGCATGGATTCTAGTTCCATTTCGGCATGCCGTAACTTCGCTGTTTGCTCCTCAAGTTGCACCTGCGAATCACGAATTGAATTGGCATAGCGTTCTTGTTCTTTGCCGGCTTCGGTTTGGCGCACAAACCATAATAATTGCTGTTGCGCTTTCATTTCGGTTTGCAATTGATTATGCCGCTCAGCAACTGTCGCTTGACTCTCTAAACGCGCTAATTGCAATTCCAATTCGCGCAAAATATCTTGTACGCGAACTAAATTCTCTTGGGTATCTTCAAGCCGTGCAGCAGTCTCTTTGCGCCGTTCTTTGTATTTTGAAACACCCGCAGCCTCTTCTAAAAAAACCCGTAATTCTTCTGGTTTCGATTCTAGGATGCGTGAAATAGTGCCCTGACCAATAATGGCATAACCACGTGGACCCATACCCGTACCTAAAAAGATATCTTGTACATCTTTACGGCGTACCACTTGATTATTAATATAGTAACTAGAATTACCATCGCGGGTTAAGATCCGCTTAACAGAGAGCTCACCAAAACTACTCCACTGACCTTGCGCGCGTCCATCAGCATTATCAAAATTTAATTCCACACTGGCGCGACCCGATGGTTTACGCAAGCCCGAGCCATTAAAAATCACATCTTGCATCGATTCACCGCGTAACTCACTAGCGCGTGACTCGCCCAAGACCCAGCGCACCGCATCGATAATGTTTGACTTTCCGCAACCATTAGGGCCCACTACACCAATCAATTGCCCTGGTAGCTCAAAATGGGTTGGGTCAACGAAAGATTTAAAGCCTGAGAGTTTGATTGATTTAAGTTGCACGGCGTACTTTGTAAAAAAAGGGATTAAAAAGGCAATTTAATGACAAATGGCACTTTGGAAGATGATAGCAAGTTAGGGGCATCACCCCCTATTTTTGACCCACCGATATAATGATAATTTGTCCCTCGGAAACAAAATCCCTTAACAATCTGATAGTTAACTAAAAAGCATGAGCCAATCACCACAAAGCATCATCGAACAAGCATGGGAAAACCGTGCCAACCTCACCATTGAAGACGTTTCAGACGATATTCGCAAGGCTGTTAATGCGGTTCTAGGAGGACTAAATACCGGCCATATTCGGGTTGCTGAAAAAAAAGGCATTGGCCAATGGGAAGTTAATCAATGGGTTAAAAAGGCTGTTTTACTCTCGTTTCGGCTAGAAGATAACAGGCCCATGGGGGCTGGGGGATATACCCAGTTTTACGATAAAGTTCCCAGCAAGTTTGAACACTTTACCGCCGCCGATTTTGCCGCTGGAGGGTATCGAGTCGTGCCACCAGCAATGGCCAGACGTGGCTGTTTTATTGGCAAAAATGTGGTTCTAATGCCTTCCTATGTCAACATTGGTGCCTATGTAGATGAGGGCACGATGGTAGATACTTGGGCCACAGTTGGCTCATGCGCTCAAATTGGTAAAAATGTCCATCTTTCAGGGGGCGTCGGCATTGGTGGTGTGCTCGAGCCCATTCAAGCGGGCCCGGTCATTATTGAAGATAACTGCTTCATCGGAGCCCGCTCTGAAATCGTTGAGGGCGTCATTGTTGAAGAAAATTGCGTCCTTTCCATGGGTGTATATCTAGGCCAAAGCACCAAAATTTATGATCGTGACACTGGCGAAGTCTACTATGGTCGTGTGCCAGCGGGCTCGGTTGTTGTGCCTGGCTCGCTGCCATCAAGTGATGGCAAATATAGCCTCTATGCGGCCATTATTGTTAAAAAAGTCGATGCACAAACGCGGGCTAAAACCGCTATTAATGAGTTATTGCGCGACTAAGTAATGACACCAGCAACCCGTTCGGCCACAGCCGATTTAACTGCTGAGCTCATTGCCTGTCATTCCATCACGCCTGCTGATGGTGGTTGCCAACAAATCATCGCCGCGCGCTTAGAAGCACTTGGCTTTGTAACCGAAACGGTTATCAGTGGTCCGGCTGATTTTTCAGTCACCAATTTATGGGCGATTAAATTAGGGCAGATCGGCAAAGCTGGAAAAGTGTTTGTCTTTGCAGGCCACACCGACGTTGTGCCAACAGGCCCTTTAGATAAATGGGCTAGCAACCCCTTTATACCAAGCGAGCGTGATGGCTACCTCTTTGGTCGTGGCGCTGCAGATATGAAAACCTCATTAGCAGCTTTTGTCGTGGCCACTGAAGAATTTGTGCGAGATAACCCCGATCATGCTGGCACGATAGCATTTCTGATTACCAGCGATGAAGAAGGTCCAGCCCACGATGGCACTGTGGTCATGTGCGAGCGCCTGAAAGAACGTGGCCAAGCTTTAGATTATTGCGTCATTGGTGAGCCCACCTCGGTAGACCGCTTAGGCGACATGATCAAAAATGGTCGACGCGGGTCTTTATCTGGCAAACTTTTAGTCAAGGGCATTCAAGCCCATATTGCCTATCCTCATTTAGGTGCTAACCCAATTCATATGGCCGCATCGGCAATTGCCGACTTAACTAACGCCGAATGGGATCAGGGTAACGACTATTTTCAAGCAACGACGTTTCAAATTTCTAATATTCATGCTGGCACTGGCGCAAACAACATTATTCCTGGAGAAATGACGGTCGAATTTAATTTTCGCTTTTCATCTGCCAGCACCCCAGAAGACTTACGCGCAAAAGTGATCTCTATTTTGGATAAGGCCCATCTAGACTATGCAATTGATTGGAAGTTAGGCGCTAGCCCTTTCCTTACCGCAAAAGGGGCATTAGCGATCGCACTCCAAGAGGCGATTCAAACTGAAACTCAGGTCATAACCCAACTTTCTACCACTGGTGGCACGAGCGATGGCCGGTTCATCTCGCAAATCTGTAAAGAGGTGGTTGAGTTTGGCCCTATAAATTCTACTAGCCATAAACTCAATGAGTGTGTTTCAATTAAAGATATTGATCCCCTAAAAAATATTTATCGACGCGTTTTAGAAAATCTGCTGGCTTAATGCAATAAAAGCTATTTCAGCCATCAGCTAAGCCGCAAAATACCCCCTCATGGACCCTGAGCCTCAATCGCCACAGCAGCATTCTGCTTTACACCCCGTTTCAATTGAAACGTGCTGCCAACTTATAGCCAAAAAACTGAGTTTGGCTGACTTGTTTTATGGGCACGGCGCCATCGATGCTCAAAGTGAAGCACTATGGATTGTCAGTAAAGAGTTGGGCTTAAGCCCCAGATCTGCGCTCGAACAAATGCATGTGCAATTAAATGCCACGCAACAAGCCCATGCCCTAGCCATTACTACTGAACGTATTCGTAGCCGCAAACCACTTGCCTATTTACTGGAAGAGGCTTGGCTAATGGGGGTGCCGTTTGACTGTAACGAGCAAAGTATTGTGCCCCGCTCATATATTGCCGAACTTATTACAGCGGGCGACCTCGAGCCTTGGCTGCCAGCTGATGGCAAAGTACTCGATCTTTGCACTGGTAATGGTTCGCTGGCTATTTTGACCGCCCTTAAATGCCCCGATATTCGCGTGACAGCATGTGATATTAGTTTGCCAGCCCTAGCTTTAGCCTCACGTAATCTAAAGCGCCATGGGTTCAGTGAACAAATAGAGTTACTTCATGGGGATTTATTTGAGGCTTTACCCGATCCCAATGAAGAAGAGCGTTTTGATTTAATTATCTGTAACCCACCTTATGTGAACGATGCCTCAATGCAAGCCTTACCAGCAGAATATCAAGCTGAACCTGTAATTGCTTTAGCGGGTGGCAGCGATGGGATGAATTTAATCCGGCGCATTATTAATACGGCACCAGAATATCTAAACGAGCGAGGCGCGCTCTTAATTGAAATTGGCAATGAGGCTGAGCACTTTCATTTGGCTTTTCCACAAATACCCGTCATTTGGATGGAGGTATCCGCTGGTAATCAGCAAGTTATCCTCATTCAAGCCGAAGACTTACGCTAACTCTAAATCATTAGCAGCAGCAATGGCCTCATCGATACGCTCGACCGAAATTATCCGTAAACCAGTAATTTTGGTTTTGGGCATATTCGCCTTAGGAATAATGGCTACGGTAAAACCCAATTTAGCAGCCTCCTTCAAGCGTTCTTGACCCCGTGGGCAAGGTCGTATTTCCCCAGCCAAGCCCACTTCGCCAAAGACAATTAATTCCTTGGGTAAAGCGCGGTTGCGAATCGAAGATTGAATCGCCAGCAGCACTGCTAAGTCGGCTGCTGGCTCAGAAATCTTCACCCCACCAACTGCGTTCAAGAAAACGTCTTGGTCAAAGCAAGCAATACCAGCATGGCGGTGAAGTACCGCTAACAACATGGCTAAACGATGTTGCTCTAAACCCACCGCCAATCGACGTGGGTTCGGAATATGCGCCGTATCAACTAGCGCCTGAATTTCAACTAATAAAGGGCGACTGCCTTCTTGTGTCACTAATACACAAGCGCCTGGCACCATTTCAGCATGCTGCGAAAGAAAAATAGCTGAGGGGTTTGATACCCCCCGTAAACCTTTTTCAGTCATCGCAAAAACACCAAGCTCATTCACGGCACCAAAGCGATTTTTAATTGCGCGCACTAAACGAAAACTAGAGTGAGTATCGCCCTCAAAATACAGCACCGTATCGACAATGTGTTCGAGTACACGCGGGCCGGCTAAATGACCATCTTTAGTGACGTGGCCGACTAATAAAACACAAATTCCGGTCGACTTAGCAAAACGGGTTAATTGGGCCGCACACTCGCGCACTTGCGCCACCGAACCTGGTGCAGAACTAAAGGCTTCTGAATAAATCGTTTGAATCGAATCAACCACTACCACTTGTGGCCGTACTGTATCCATAATCGTTAGCAATTTTTCTAATTGAATTTCGGCTAATACTTCAAGCTGAGGGGCATTTAAATCAATCCGTTTAGCCCTTAGTGCAATCTGGGCAGCCGATTCTTCGCCACTGCTATACAACACCGATACGCCAACAGCACTCATTTGCGCAAGTGCCTGCAACAGTAAGGTTGATTTACCAATGCCGGGGTCGCCACCAAGTAACACTACCCCACCAGGAACTAAGCCACCACCCAAAACCCGATCAAACTCTGTAATACCCGTAGCCAAACGCGGCAAATCTTCTGCTTGAATAGTTGCTAATTTTTGCCGCGGAATCGATTGTGCCAAACCCTGAAAGCGAGGTGCACTGGGTGTCTCAGCAATGCTTTCCTCAAGCGTATTCCAGGCTTGGCAAGTTGGGCATTGGCCCTGCCATTTGGCAGAAGTGCCCCCACATGCTTGGCAAACATAAATAGTCTTCACTTTAGCCATAAGTATTTAATCGAGTCGGGTGCCCGCTCTATTTTCTTGAGCGCGCCGTGGCGCATCTTGACGGCGTTTTTCTAAATCAGCGGCTCGCTGAAGCTCATCCTTTTGTTTTTGTTCAAACGCTTTTTTATTATCAGCACGTTGCTCCGCCTTTGCGGGATCAGCACGCTCTGCAGCCCGCTTGGCATCATTGGCGTCTTTAATTTTGTCCCGCATAATACGTTGGCTTTCATGTAGGGCAACTTCTTGTGCACGAACAGGATCAATTTCTTCACGGTAATCGGCACGTGTGCCATTTAAACAAAAAGTCACAAAGAAATTTTTATAGCACTCCGCTGAAGCTTTTTTCCAACGGTAATCAATCCACTGACGCTGCAAGGTTAATTGGGCTTCAATTTTATTTAGCTCAGCTAGCTCATCTTCCTCAGCGGTATTGGCCCAAACCGTATTCGCGCAGCACAACACAGCAAATATCATACTAAGAGCAGCAAATACGGATTTCAAATCTCAACCTTTGCACCTAGCTCAACTAAGCGATTTGCAGGAATTTTGAAAAAATCAGACTGGCGGCTTGCATTTTGATACATCCAAGCAAATAAAGCTTCACGCCAGAGTGCCATACCCTTCATATCAGTAGGAATAATGGTATCACGCGACAAGAAAAATGAGGTACTCATCAAGTCAAATTTTAACTGCGCATTAGCCTCAATCAAACGCATAATTTGACTCATATCAGGAGTTTCATTAAAGCCATAAACCGCCCGCACGATAAAAATATTTGGCTCAATTTCCCGAAGCGTAATGCGATCTTCATTACGTACTCGGGGTATATCCCAAATACTCACTTTCAGAAAGAAAACTCGCTCATGCAAAACATGATTGTGCTTCAGGTTATGCAAGAAAGAAACCGGCAAGTAATCAACATGGGCAGTGAGAAAAACTGCGGTACCCTCAACCCGATGCGGGGGATGTTTTAATAGCGAGCTCAGAAAAGAATCGAGCTTAATACCATTATTTACCGCCCGTTCGCGCATCATTTGTCGCCCCTGATACCAGGTTAAGAGCAGCATAAAAGAAATTGCGCCAAGCAATAATGGAAACCAGCCCCCCTCTAATACTTTTAACAAGTTAGCCGAAAAGAATGCGGCGTCTACGAATAAAAAAGCGGAAATCACAAGGGTTACTAAATAGGCATTCCAACGCCACAGTACCCGCATCACAATTGCGGCTAAAACCGTATCAATAATCATGGTTGTAGTGACTGCAATGCCATAAGCAGCCGCAAGGTTTTCAGACTTCTTAAAAGCCACCACAATCACAATCACAAAGGTAAATAAAATCCAATTGACTAAAGGAATATAAATTTGTCCGATCGACTTATCTGAAGTATGTTGAATCTTCATGCGGGGCAAAAAGCCCAGCAAAATAGCTTGACTAGTAATTGAAAATGCGCCAGAAATAACCGCTTGCGAAGCTATTACGGTAGCTAGCGTTGCCAAAATAATTAAGGGGAAGACAAACACTTCAGGCACCATTGAAAAGAATGGATTTTTGGCCGTCTCAGGATTGAGCAACAGCATGGCTCCCTGCCCAAAGTAATTTAATAATAAACAGGGCATCACCACAAAAAACCAACCCACCCGAATAGGCTTAATGCCAAAGTGCCCCATATCGGCATACAAAGCCTCAGCCCCAGTAAGCACTAAAAACACTGCGCCCAGCACAATAAAGCCCTGCAACGCATGATTGAGCATGAAATCTACTGCGTACAAGGGATTAAAAGCCAGCAAGATAATGGGGTTGCCAATAATTTGATAAAGACCCATGACCCCCAAAACCAAAAACCAGGTAACCATGATGGGGCCAAACAATTTACCTACTAATGCCGAACCTTTTTTCTGAATTAAAAATAGCCCTGTCAAGATCGCTAAAGTCACAGGTATTACGTAACTAGTTAAATTTGGCGACAGGACTTCAAGCCCCTCAACGGCAGATAAAACGGAAATTGCTGGCGTAATAATGGCATCGCCATAAAACATGCAAGTGCCAAACACGCCCATCATCATTAAGGTCATCGCCCGACGAGAGCCTACAGGAGCCGAGCGTAATGCCAAAGCCATTAAAGCCAAAGTACCGCCTTCGCCCTGATTACTGGCACGCATAATGAAGAGCACGTACTTTAAAGACACCACAATGGTGAAAGCCCAAAACACCATTGAGATAACCCCATAGACTGCCTCTGGTGAAAATGGAATGCCATGACCAGTGCTAAAACATTCTTTAAGAGCATAAAGTGGGCTAGTGCCAATGTCACCGAATACCACGCCAATAGCGGCAACAACTAAACCAGGTAATGGGCCTCGATGTTCGTGATGGGCACCATGAGAAATTTCGATAGGACGTAGTAACGTCGATTCTGAATATTCGGGATTGCTAACCGACATTACTTAACCTCAAATTGATATTGCAAGGCAGTATATTACTCCTTTGAGCCCTTATTTCCCCCGTTTAATAAACACAATATACCCTTAAAACCCGTAAGAGCTCGACAAAATGGGCTTAAAAATGCTAGAATCAAAGGTTCAGACGCGGGGTGGAGCAGTCTGGCAGCTCGTCGGGCTCATAACCCGAAGGTCGTAGGTTCAAATCCTGCCCCCGCAACCAGTATTTATAAGGCTTTAAAGGCGATTATGTCTTTAAAGCCTTATTGGTTTTTGGTGGCCTTTAGCGTGCCTTGATAGCGATCTTAATAAACTGATCGATAAAGCCGCCCATAAACTGATTACCCGCATGGAACATATTACCAATTAAGCGTGGATCAATTGCTTCGATATCCTCAAGATCAACTGCTGAGTAATAGCGCAAGAATTTATCCTCATTTGCTAATTGAAATTGCCCAACAAAACAGTTCAAGTTACTTTGCAAAATCAAATCTTTAGCCTTGCTTAAATTCTTTGCAGGAATCTCATGATCAAGATAATAAATCGACATGGTAATTAAGCCGCTTTCTTCAAAGGTATTGAAGAAACACTGATACTCAATTTTAGAATTACTAGATTCAACGGTTAATTCCCACTGCGCACCATTACCATCGGGATCGATTTCAATCGAATCTTGAAAGCCTAAGCTTTTAGCCCAGCGCATTAAAGCGTAAGTAATCGGCTGTAATTGAGATAGGGTTTCAAGAGGTTGTTGAAAAGTTTCAATTTGAACTTTTTTCACCGCTGCAGCCTGGGTTGATTTAGCCCTCGATCTAGCAACTGGCTTCTTCGCTGCAGGTTTTTTTGCAGTTGGTTTTTTAGTGGCAACGCGCTTTACTACTTTTTTTAGCGCTTTTTTAGGGGCCATTTTTTTACTGGGAGATTTCTTGATGGCCATGGTCTTACCTTCTACGGTTGGTGGATAAAGTTAATCAATTATTTTGCGCTCTTTTTATTTCTTAAGTTAATCTAGTTTAAGGCCAATATTTTTAGTTACTTTGGTATACCGATCTACTTCAGCACGTATCATACCGCCAAATTGCTCGGCAGAATTGCTTACTGGTTCAGCGCCATTCTTTTCCATCAGCGCCTTAAAATCGGAAGTTGCCACAATACTAATTAACTCTTTATTTAAGCGCTCAATAATCGGCTTAGGCGTACCAGTGGGGGCTAAAACACCCAACCAAAGCGCGACTTCAAACCCTGGGTAACCACTTTCAGCAACGGTAGGTACATTAGGCAAGGCGGCTGAACGTTTAGCAGTACCTACTGCCAAGGGTCGTATTTTATCTGCCTTAGCGTTTTGCAATAAAGCTGGCATTGAGCCAAACAATATCTGCACATCATTCGCAAGAATCGCTAGGTCAGCTTGTGCATTACCTTTATAAGGAACATGAACCACATTAATGCCAGCCACATCATTTAACATTTCCATCGCCAAATGGGTAGTTGAGCCATTACCAGCTGAAGCGTAATTTAATTTGCCAGGTTGGCTTTTGGCCAAAGCCACTAACTCTGCCAAATTATTGGCGGGCACCTTTGGATTAACCACTAGTAAATAGGGCGTAGTCGCCACCAAAGAAATTGGTGCAAAGCCCTTTACTGGGTCATAAGGTAATTTCGAGTAGGCGCCCGCTGCCACTGCATGAGTACTCGTTGTGCCAATAGTCAAAGTGTAGCCATCGGGCGCTGCTTTAGCAGCTAACTCGGCGCCAATGGTGCCACCCGCACCAGGCCGGTTTTCTACCACAATGGTTTGGCCAAGGCGCTCACCCAACTTTTGTGCAACGATGCGGCCAACAATATCGGTTGAACCGCCAGGGGGAAAGCCGATGATTAGTCGAATCGGTTTATTGGGATAATCAGCTTGTGCCTGCACTGAGAATGGCAAAAAAATCGTGCCTACCAAAAAAGC
The DNA here is from genome assembly GCA_903944725.1 of uncultured beta proteobacterium. Lineage (GTDB taxonomy): Bacteria > Pseudomonadota > Gammaproteobacteria > Burkholderiales > Burkholderiaceae > Polynucleobacter > Polynucleobacter hahnii. Next base: position 11,876 of record CAJASX010000116.1, on the reverse strand, counting down.
TAAGCAGGCAACAGATTTCGGCAAGTAGCTCATCAAAAATATCTCCTTTTAATTCATGTTTTTTCTAATAATTGGTTTTGATTCTATCATTGAAGTATGGCTTTGTATCTAGTGCTATAGTAGCTAGCAATTTCCATTTTATCCCTCTCAAAGGATTGTCATGAGTACCGAATTCGTCATTGCCGCCCCCAAAATCAACTCGATTCCAGTTGAGGGTGATAAGCGTCGCTTTCCTGTTAACCGTATCTATTGTGTAGGGCGTAATTACGCCGACCACGCACGTGAAATGGGCCACGATCCCGATCGTGAACCCCCCTTCTTTTTTATGAAACCAGCTACTTCAATCGTGACCGATGGCAAAGACATGCAATACCCTTCTTTAACCCAAGATCTGCATCATGAAATTGAAATGGTCGTAGCTATTGGCATTGGTGGCTCTAACATTACCCCCGCTGATGCACTTAAGCATGTATGGGGTTATGGCGTGGGTCTAGATATGACACGGCGCGATTTACAAGGTGAAGCAAAAAAAATGGGTCGCCCCTGGGACACCGGTAAAGCGTTTGATGAATCAGCCCCCTGCTCCAATCTCGTTCCGGTAAGTCAATGTGGACATCCTGCAAAAGGACTGATTAATCTCAAAGTCAATGGCGTCATCAAACAAGAAGGTGACCTAGCCATGATGATTTGGAATGTACCCGATACCATTGCTTATCTATCAACCTTATTTGCGCTTGAACCTGGTGATTTAATCTTCTCTGGCACGCCTGCCGGTGTAGCTGCGGTAAAAAAGGGTGATGTGCTTGAAGGTTATGTGGCTGGCTTGCCACTATTAAAAACGCGGATTGTTTAATTTGGCGCTTGATCATGCCAAAGCCGACGTAATTTATCACGCATAAAGAAGGTTTCTAATTGGTTTCGGCGTGCAGCCCAAGTTTGCATGCCCGTTAAAGGCGTATTACTCAAAGGAATTTCTAGCGCATGGTAACGCGCACTAACTAAAGGATGGGGATGGCCGTAGCGATTACGATAGCCGTTTTGAGCAAATGCTGCATCGGGGCTCAATAAAGTAAGCAACTCCAGCGAAGACGAAGTTTTACTACCATGATGCGGTGCCATAAAAATAAGCTCGCGATTGGCAAGCGCCACTAAATCAAAGCCTGCAAATTCAGGCTGCTTTAAACGCGTAACAATTGCAGCTTCGCCCTGTTTCTCAACATCACCAGTCAACCAAAGTGATGCGCGCGCATTTCTTACCTCTAATACACAGCTCATTTCATTCGGTTTACCCATATATTGGCTTGCATTAAAAGTGGTGGTCTCGCTAGGGTGCCAAATGCGAAACTCAACCTCATCCCACTGCCAGTATTGCCCGTAACGGCAAGGTAAGCTAACAATATTTGCGGCCTGAATTTTTTTCAGCACAGGATTATGCTGGGGTAAAGAACCTAAAAATGAATTGAACTTCACGCCTTTGAGTAGGCTTGGTGCTCCACCCACATGATCATTGTCACTATGACTTATCACCAATCGATCAATGGCGGTAATGCCTTCACCGCGAAAGTATGGCAATAAGATTTGCGTGCCTGCATCATTACGTTTGCCTTGAATGGGACCAGCATCGTATAGCAAACGTCGCGAGGCAGTTTCGATTAAAACCGCAGTGCCTTGGCCAATATCAAAAATACTTGCCCTAAATTCGCCAGAAATTAAATCTGTTGAATCGTGCCAAAATAAAGTGGTGCACAGTATTAGCCCAAGACAACGACTCCGCCAACGCACTTGAAGTAGTCCAGGCCGAATCGCTAGCGCTATGCCAACTATTGACAAAACACAGGCCCAAATTGTGGGTTGATGTGACCAAGCTACCGCCCAAGATAATGATGCTAGCCAAGTTAATACGTAGCCCAACCATTCCATACAGCTGTGCGCCAAAATTAAACAGGGTTTACCCAGCCACTCTGGTAAAAATGCGCCGCTTAAAGCTAGTGGTGTAACTACATAACTAATTAAAGGAATTGCCAAGGCATTTGCCAGCGGTGAAACTAAGGATGTTTGATAAAACCAATACAAGGTAAATGGGAGCAAGGCAATGGTCACAACTGCTTGGACCCGACAGGCTTCACGCAAAGCAATGATGGCTCGTGTACGCCAAGCCGCCTCTAATTCTTTACCAGTTGGAATGCCCAGTAAGCCTGCCGAATCACCCATCGAATAGAGAATGGCGGCAACCGCACCAAATGAGAGCCAAAAACCTGGGGTGTAAGGTGCCATTGGGTCAATCAAAAAAACCAATGCTAAAGCCCACCACCAAATATCAAATGCTCGAGGAATTCGCCCAGACCAAAGTGCCAGTGCAACTACTCCCACCATATACATGGTGCGTTGCGCAGGAATTTGAAAACCAGCTAACCACGCATAGGCAAAGGCGCTAAGAAAACCCGCTAAAGCTGCTACCTTAGGTATTGGACAACACAAGGGCAAAGCACCTCTGCGCCAAAGACGACCCGCTAAGGTGGCTCCTAGACCAGCAATCATCGTCACATGCAAGCCCGAGATACTAATTAAATGACCAATACCAGTTGCATTAAATACTTGCCAATCTGCTTGAGGAATGGCATTTTGATCGCCCAGCACCAAAGCGATTAGTACGCCTCGATACGAGGCATCTGCTGGCACTAAGCGCTGAATCTTGTCGCGTAAATACCAACGCTGTTGTTCTACCATAGTAAAAAAAGACCAAGGTAGTATTGCAGTCTTTTCGCTTAATAACTCACCTGATCGCACTGAGCCGCTAGCGCGATATCCATTCTGAAATAACCAGCGCTCAAAATCAAAGCTATGTAAATTTAAAGTGCCATGCGGACGTTTTAATTTAATCTGTAATTGCCATACTTGGCCTGGCTTTATAGTGGGAATAACTTGCTGACTTCGCCAAGGTGCCTGCCAACTTAAATACACTTTGCGCGGCAACATTAAAGTATTTAGTTCAGCATTTAAATAACGGTCAATTACAAAAGAAAAGCGTGCACTCTGAGCATCACCTTGGGGTAAAGCGTCAACATGACCCTCAACCCGTAAATCGACACCTTCATATGGTGCAACTAGCTCGGTATTTAAACGCTGGTAAATAAACCAAGTAGTACAAGCACAGCCCAATAAAAATAATAGGCTAATACCAAGCAGACGTTGGTAAGAGAATAATTTCCAAGCAATGGCACAAACTAAAATCGATACTGTTAAGCCAATCACAAAGAACTGCGGAAGCACTGGCAAAAATAATACGAGAGAGCCCCCGGCGATCCACGCCGCTATACCATAACGCAAAATCTATACTGCTTGACGAGGATTTATTTTGCTTAGCAAAGGCGCCCAGCGCGGTAAGGCTGCAGCAGCGTTTTGCCAAACGGCTTGTGCAAATTCGGCTGACTCTAAGTTACGCAGCACCGCTAGTTCCTGAGCAATACGTGGTAAAAAAGCGGGCTCGTTATCATGAATTCCCTCTTCCCTTAACCATGCTGGTGGTATATCTGGGGCATCGGTTTCAATCACCAGTGCACTAATGGGTAAATCACTCACTAAGCGCCGAATTTGTAAGGCCCGTGGATAAGTTGCCGCACCTCCAAAGCCCAACTTAAAGCCTAGATCTAAAAATTGCTCAGCTTGTTGAAAGCTGCCATTAAAAGCATGGGCAATACCGCCAGTGATTTTTCTTTGGCGCAGTGCTTTCAAAATCGCGTCTTGTGAGCGGCGCACATGCATGATCACCGGCAGATTCAATTGCTGCGCTAAATCGAGTTGTGCCTCAAAGAAAAAAGCTTGGCGCTTGGGGTCAAGCCCTTCGACAAAATAATCGAGACCAATTTCACCAATCCCCACAAAGCGAGGATCATCCAGTGCTTTTTCTACGGCAGTTGCTAATACCTTGAGATCGGCATCTTTCGCACGCCCTATATATAAAGGATGGATCCCTAAGGTATAGACCAAACCAGGAATAACTTGTGCATACTGATGCGCTAAATCACGCACCTGTGCAAAATCAGCTACCTCTACTGCAGGCACTAAGATTGCACGTACCGAATTTTTTGCCGCCGCCTCAACTACTAAAGGTAGGCGCGCAGCAAACTCAGGTGCGTCTAAATGACAATGACTATCGAGCCACATAGGGCTGCAAAATACCGTGATCTAAACGCAAAATACGATCGCACCGTTTAGCGCGTAGCGGATCATGGGTAACAATAACAAAAGCCGTATTTTGCTCGCGTGCTACATCAAGCATCAGATCAAATACAGCGTCAGCAGTTTCCGTATCTAAATTACCAGTCGGTTCATCAGCTAAAACACAAGCGGGGTTGCCAACTAAAGCGCGTGCAACCGCAACCCGTTGACGTTCGCCTCCAGATAATTCGCCTGGGGTATGGCGCTCGCGGGCTTTTAATCCCACTGCTTGTAAGAGTGCGCGGGCCCGATCAAGCGACTCTTCTTTAGAAAGGCCGCGAATTCGCAATGGCAAAGCGACATTTTCTAGTGCGGTAAATTCATCCAGCAAATGATGAAATTGATAAATAAAACCTAAACTCTGATTACGTAAGCGATCTATTTTTTCAACTGAGAGCTGATTTATATTCTCGCCTACTAAGGTTACTTGGCCTGCACTAGGCGTATCTAAACCGCCTAATAAATGGAGTAAGGTGCTTTTACCCGAACCCGAAGAACCCACAATCGCCACTTTCTCTGCAGCATTTACAGATAAATCAACATCCTTTAAAACCTCAACTGCAGTTGGTCCCTTGCCATAGGTTTTAGCTAGGCCCTGCGCTGCAATAATGGGATTCATCAACAGATTAACAGCGAGATTCATCGGTCTACTCATAGCGCAAAGCCTCGGCGGGTTGCACTTTAGCTGCGCGTCTACTGGGGTATAGTGTGGCCAAAATAGATAAACCAAATGACATCAGGCCAACTGTTAAGACATCGCTCAAGCGTACATCAGAAGGTAGCTCACTAATAAAATACACATCGCGCGGTAAGAAGCGTACCCGAAAGACGGCTTCAATGGCCGGTACGATCACATCGATATTAAGCGCAATTAATAAGCCTAAACCTACTCCTGCCAAAGAGCCCATTAAACCGATCGCTAAACCTTGAATTAGAAAAATGCGCTGAATTAAACCAGGACTTGCGCCCATGGTGCGCATGATGGCAATATCAGCCTGCTTTTGATTAACCGTCATCACTAATGTAGAAACTAAATTAAAGGTTGCTACGGCAATTATCAACGTGAGAATAATGAACATCATTTTCTTTTCAGTTTGAACAGCAGCGAACCAATTTCGATTAGAACGTGACCAATCGGTAACCCATAGTGCTTGGGGTAAGAGCGCTGAAAGTTGTTGCGCAATTTCGGGGGCCCGCTGCATGTCATCCACCTTCACGCGTAGACCCGATGGATTATTTAGGCGCAGTAAGGCCGCGGCATCTTGCCAGTGCAAGATCGCTAAAGAACTATCGTATTCATAATGGCCGCTATCAACAATACCAACCACTTGCAAGGAACGCATACGCGGCATTACACCGGCTGGAGTTAAATCGCCTTCGGGCACAATTAAATTCACCCGGTCTCCCATGCGCGCACCGAGCATATGGGCCAGCTCTGCACCGAGCACCACACCAAAAGATCCTGCTTGTAAATTTTCAATACTGCCGGCAACAAATTGCTTGGGTATATCGCTTACTTGACCTTCTTCAGCAGGTAAAACACCCCGCAAGGCTACACCACGCATGGCGCCGCCACGACTAAGTAAACCTTGTGATGTAACCATGGGTGCTACTCCAACCACATGGGCTTGAGTAGCGACTTTTTTAGCCAAGGCCTGCCAGTCACCCATGCTATCTGCAGTGGTAATTTCAATATGGGATAAGACCGAAAGCATACGATCACGTACGTCTTTTTGAAAACCATTCATCACTGATAAAACGACGATGAGTGAGGCAACACCTAAAGCGATGCCCGCAGTTGAGATAGCGGAAATAAACGATAAAAAACCATCTTGCTTACCTACTGCCTTGCGGCGCTTAGAGCGGGTGTAGCGCAAGCCAATTTCAAGCTCAATGGGAAGTGTCTTCATACCGTCAGTTTAGTGAATTCAGCGCGACACTATGCAGGAATTACTAAATGCCCCATAAAATCAAGGGAATGATCCAATTACCAACCCCTGCGCAGTCACTGTTAGCAAGCCCTTGAGCCACCCCTTGGAAACCCCCTTGCGGCGCTTCACCCTGATGTTAGCAGGGGAGGATGCGGTCTCGGCAACAATAATAGAACCGCCCATGGGCTTACCGCACGAACGTTTTTTGCTAGCTTACGATCACCCTAAGCAAGCTTTGCCGCTGGCCCCGATTCTGATGCTGGGTCTTGATGTGCCGTTAGAACAAGTAAAAAACAGGGTATTTGCCTGCCTACAAGCAATTCATTTACATGCGACCCGTGATCATTTGATCCTTACCAACCCAGCCTTATTAGCACTTAGCCCTGCTGATGCTGCGGCATTATTTACTGCCGCCAAACCCTTGTTAGAAGAAGATTTTGGCAATACGCCTCTAACCCCTCATCATGCTTATTGGTTTGTGGAAGTTGGCTTATCGGCAACAGATTTTGCGACTCTCAATACCCATAGTACCGATCAGGCCCATGGACGCAATATCGATTGGTGGTCGCCACGTGATACCACTTCAGAAGGCGTGGCTAAGCGCTGGCGCAAATTACAAAATGAAATCCAAATGCTGTGGCATATTGATCCTACCAACGAAAACCGCGTGGCACAAGGCTTACCTAAAGTCAATTCTATTTGGCTCAGTGGCATTGGCGCTCTAGCCGATGTACATCCGCCACCAGCAATTCAACAAGCCACTACCTTGATTGGCGATCATCTCTTACTCGCAGGTTTGGCGCAGTATTTAAATAAGCCATATATGCATGAGATTGATGGCTTAGCGAGTGATTTTGCAAAGCCCAATAATCCTCTTGTTGGGGCCTTTGCATGGCTTAATAAACCTGCTGAGATTTGGCCTCAGTTATCTGCAGCTTTAGTTGCCGGACACTTAGACGAAATCGCCATTATCGATTTTCCAACTGCCGCGCCACGGCAGCGGCTATTTACCCCTAGTAATTTACTTTCCAATAAAGGGCTCCTGTCAATATTGCAACCCCTTTTATTTTGGCGCTCGCCTGCTTTACCAAGCTGGGAAGACTTCATGGAGAAAAACCCCTAATGCGTTTTACCCCACGACCCTTTTCCGAGCGGTCTGCTAATTGGTTGGCGCAAAGTGGCGTGCATCCGCTACTAGCAAAGCTCTATGCGGCACGTGGCATTGAAAATCCTAAGCTACTCTCGCTAGATTTAAAAGAACTGATTCCACCAAAGGAACTAAAAAACTGCCTCAGTACTGCTTCAATATTGGCCGATATCCTTTTACAAAAACGCCCTATTTTGGTCGTTGCCGATTACGATTGCGATGGCGCTACGGCTTGTGCCGTTGCCCTGCGGGGCTTAAAGATGTTAACTCCAGCTTCACCAGTTAGTTTTTTAGTGCCTAATCGCTTTACGATGGGTTATGGACTCACCCCAGAAGTGGTTGAGCTCGCTGCCCAACAAATTCCGCGTCCCGAGTATTTAATTACAGTCGATAACGGTATCGCTAGTGAGGCTGGTGTTAATCGTGCGCGTGAGCTAGGAATGGAAGTAATCATTACTGATCACCATTTACCCGCCGCACAAGTACCTAAAGCACTAGCAATAGTGAACCCGAATCAAGCTGGCTGCCCTTTTCCCAGTAAGGCCCTAGCAGGGGTTGGCGTGATGTTTTATCTCTTAATTGCCCTACGTGCAGAGCTACGTGCACGCGATCACTTTAGCCAAACCAATCAACCCAAAATTGAGAACCTCCTCGATTTAGTTGCCCTAGGCACAGTAGCAGATGTCGCGCAACTCGATCGTAACAACCGCATCTTACTAGCGAATGGTTTACGCCGGATGCAAAATGGCAATTGCCAACTGGGTATCACTGCTCTTTTTAATGCCGCAGCGCGCGATCCCATGAAAGCGAGTGCCTTTGATTTAGGTTTTGCACTTGGGCCCCGCCTTAATGCCGCTGGCCGCTTGGCTGACATGACCTTAGGAATTCGTCTACTACTCACCGACGACCCTGTAGAAGCCCAAACGATTGCCGGTGAGTTAGATCGCATTAATCGCGAGCGACGCGTGATTGAAAGCGGTATGCAAGAAACAGCCTTAGCCCATTTAGCCGAACAAGAGTTACACCAAGACTTTGCGCAGCGCTCAAGTATTTGCTTATGGAATTCTGCTTGGCATCAAGGTGTAGTGGGCATTGTTGCTTCGCGCCTTAAAGAACGTTTTAATCGGCCGGCAATTGTGTTTGCGCCTGCTGAAAACGATGAGTTACGCGGCTCGGGAAGATCGCTGATAGGTTTTCATTTGCGCGATGCCCTCGATTTAGTCTCAAAACGTGAACCTGGCTTAATTCTAAAATTTGGGGGCCATGCTATGGCCGCTGGCCTGACGATTAAAAGTGCAGATTTTGCGCTCTTTGACCAAACGTTTCAAACAGTCGCCAGCGAATTACTCTCTGCTGATTTATTAGAAAAGCGCTGCATGCATGATGGCTTCCTTTTAAGCACTGAATTAATTCCAGAAATTGGTGATTTATTAGCTGGTGAAATTTGGGGACAAGGTTTTCCTCAACCCATCTTCTATGGCGAGTTTGAAGTATTACAACAAAGCCTAATGAAAGAAAAACACCTGCGCCTGCAATTGCGCAGTATCGACCCTCTAATTAGCCAAACTAACCGTGAGCCAACTCGGCAAACTAGCAAACCCGTTACAGCCGTTTGGTTTAATCAAACCCAAACCCTACCTGCCAAGGTTAGGCTGGCTTATCGACTGGTAACCGATCGGTATCAAGGGCAAGCCAGAGTGCAGCTGATGATAGAAGCTTGCGACCTCAGCCCTTAAGATTATTTTGCACAAGCCCATATAACTTAGCCCTTATAATCTTCCCATGGAAGCTGAACAACTTAATCTTATTAGTAATACCCTTAACGACTTGCTGGCTCGTGAGCAGGCGCTTCGGGGGTATCTTTGACTTCGACGTCAAATCACGTCGCCTAACTGAAGTAAATCAAATCCTTCAAGACCCTAAAATTTGGGATGATCAAAAGCAAGCTCAAGCACTAGGTAAGGAAAAGAAAATGCTTGAAGGCGTGGTGCTAACTTTAAGCGAGTTAAATAGTAATATTATTGGCGCACAAGAATTATTCGAGTTAGCCCGCGATGAAAATGAAGATGAAACTTTACTGGCGCTCGAGCAAGATATTAAAGCCTATGGCACGATCATTGCCGATCTTGAATTTCGACGCATGTTTCATAATGAAATGGATCCGTGTAGCTGTTTTATTGATATTCAAGCGGGCGCTGGTGGCACTGAAGCCTGCGACTGGGCCAGCATGCTCTATCGTCAATATTTAAAATATTGCGAACGCAAAGGCTATAAAACTGAAATTTTAGAAGAATCGGATGGCGATGTCGCCGGTATTAAAAGCGCCACAATTAAAGTCGATGGCGAATATGCCTATGGGCACTTACGCTCTGAAACTGGCGTGCATCGTCTAGTCCGCAAATCACCTTTTGATTCCTCGAATGGTCGGCATACCTCTTTCGCCAGTATCTATGTTTATCCCGAAATTGATGACTCAATCGAAATTGATATAAACCCTGCTGATATTCGTACCGACACCTATCGGGCTTCAGGGGCTGGGGGGCAACATATTAATAAAACCGATTCGGCGGTCCGCCTTACCCACCTACCCACAGGTATTGTGGTGCAATGCCAAAACGATCGCAGTCAACACCGCAACCGGGCTGAGGCAATGAGTATGCTTAAATCAAGACTTTACGAACATGAAATGCAAAAACGCCGAGTCGAGCAAGATAAACTAGAGGCAACTAAAACCGATGTAGGCTGGGGTCATCAAATACGCTCTTATGTACTAGACCAAAGTCGCATTAAAGACCTACGTACCAATGTTGAAATTTCCAATACACAAAAGGTATTAGATGGAGACCTCGATGCCTTTATTGAAGCTAGCCTTAAGCAAGGCGTCTAACTTAATTACTGTGCACTTATGAACGATAAAGCCCAAAATATTGGCTCTGCCCCAGTCTCCCCTGAAGCGCTTGATGAAAATCACATCATTGCCGAGCGCCGTGAGAAATTAAGTAAGCTACGAGAATCTGGTGTTGCCTTTCCCAATGATTTTGTACCAAGCCATTTATCAGCCGACCTGCATCAACAATACGATGCTCTGAGTAAAGAAGATTTAGCTACCCAAGCAATTTCCGTCAAAGTCGCTGGCCGTATGGTGCTAAAGCGCGTCATGGGTAAAGCCAGTTTTGCGACAATTCAAGATCGTAGCGGGCAGATTCAGTTTTATATTACCGATGATCACGTTGGTGCGGATAAACATAACGCCTTTAAACACTGGGATTTAGGCGACTTTATCGCCGCTGAAGGCGTTCTCTTTAAAACCAATAAAGGTGAGCTTTCCGTCGAGTGTAAAAATTTACGGCTCCTGACAAAATCATTGCGCCCCCTACCCGATAAATTTCATGGGCTTGCAGATCAAGAGCTGAAATACCGTCAGCGTTATGTTGACTTAATTGTGACGCCTGAAAGTCGAAATACGTTTTTAGCGCGCAGTAAAGTTATTGCCTCAATACGTCAGCAGATGATTGATGCGAGTTTTATGGAAGTAGAAACTCCTATGTTGCACTCCATTCCTGGTGGCGCTACGGCAAAACCATTTATAACGCATCACAATGCTCTTGACATGCAAATGTTTTTGCGCATTGCGCCTGAACTCTACTTAAAGCGCTTAGTGGTTGGAGGCTTTGAACGGGTTTTTGAAATTAATCGTAATTTTCGTAATGAAGGAGTGAGCCCGCGCCATAACCCTGAATTTACGATGATGGAATTCTACGCAGCGTATACCGACTATCTGTGGCTCATGGATTTCACTGAAAATCTGATTCGATCTGCTGCGATCCACGCACAGGGTACAGCAGTACTTAGCCACCAAGGTCGTGAACTCGATTTAAGTAAGCCATTTCAACGCCTAAACATTACTGCGGCAATCTTAAAATACGCCCCCTTATCGAATAAAAATTATGCTGCTAATCAGCTAGAAGATGCTGACTTTATTCGTGCTGAACTCAAAAAAGGTGGCATCGATCCAAACGGTGCTGCCCTAAAAAATGCTGGTCTAGGTGGCTTGCAATTAGCCTTATTTGAACTCGTAGCAGAAGAGCATCTCTGGGAGCCAACCTACATCATCGACTACCCAATTGAGGTTAGTCCACTCGCGAGAGAATCAGATACCCGCCCAGGTATTACCGAACGCTTTGAGTTATTTATTACGGGCCGTGAAATTGCTAATGGCTTCTCAGAGCTAAATGATGCCGAAGATCAAGCTGAGCGTTTTCGTAAACAAGTCGCAGAAAAAGAAGCTGGCAATGAAGAGGCCATGTATTTTGACCACGACTTCATTCGCGCCCTTGAATATGGGATGCCCCCCACCGGTGGTTGCGGTATTGGTATCGATCGCTTAGTGATGCTACTCACCGATTCGCCCAATATTCGTGATGTCATTCTCTTTCCCCACTTACGGCGAGAAGAAAATCCCTTTGATTAGCTTATCTCTTTTTGAACAGGGTGACTAAAAGTACGCTAGTAAGAATTACAAACCAAATTAAAGACCAAACAGGTACTGAGAGTCCAAAGATCAAGGGTAATTGCGCTGT
>CAJASX010000115.1 GCA_903944725.1 uncultured beta proteobacterium | reverse complement strand
TTTGGTTATTGCCATGCCAAGCATGGCATCCATAATGCAGGCTTTCAGGGAATGCTTAGTTTGATGAAAGAACAACGGGCTTGGGTCAAAATGACAGGGCCTTACCGTATTTCTGCGCAATCAGCTGATGCTATAAAAGCTAGTGCAATTGCCGACTTATATGCTGATATGCGACCCTTTAATGATGCGGTGCTTGCAGCTAACCCAAAGCAACTAGTTTGGGGCAGCGATTGGCCCCATGTGATGGTGAAAAACACCATGCCCCACGATGCTGACTTATGTGATTTATTCGGTGAATGGGTCAGTGATAGTAATTTACGCCAAGCAATTCTAGTGAATAACCCATCGATGCTTTATGATTTCCCATAATAGGCAGTTCACCTTACATAAAAATGCAGTAACTATAGGGTAATTAAAACCACTAAATATTATCTTAATTGTTTTTTGGTGGACAAAGCACCACCTCAACCCTCTTAATTTAATTATTTATCGAGCGCGCCATACACCAGCGCATTTACTTTTTCACGATGAATTTTACGAATATCGCCAGGCGCAACCGCCATCATCACCACCACCATTTGCTCTTTGGGATCTACCCAAAAAAGGGTGCCGTTAGCACCATTCCAAGTATAGTCGCCAACATTACCGTTAATTGCCGATAAGCCGCGCTCCATGCGTACTGCAACACCCAAACCAAAGCCATAACCAACCCGTCCTGGCTCGGTTCCACCCACCAGGTTTTTAATGTCTTTATTTAAATGGTTTGAAGTCATGAATGCCACAGTCTGTGGGCCCAATACACGCTTGCCATCTAGGCTACCGCCATTTAACATCATTTGGCCAAAACGAATGTAATCACCTGCCGTAGAAAACGCACATGAACCACCGCAATCAAATTTCACCTTATCAGTCAAAATTTTAATTTTTTGTGGCTTCCCGCTCATGGGATCAAATGGTAAAGGTTGAGCTAAACGCGCCCGCTGGTTATCGGCAACCTGAAAGGTAGTATCGGGCATCACTACTTTAGACCAAACACGTTCTTGTAAAACAGTGCCAAGGGGTTTATTAGCAATTTTTTCTTCGATTAACCCCAGCACATCAATACCAAAACCATAATCCCATACCGTGCCTGGTTCATAGAGTAAGGGAATGGTGGCAAGTTTATCCATAAATTCAGTACCCGTGTAATCAAAAGCTGCAGTTACCGAAGCGCTTGGAAATAATTTATGTACTGCGGAATTTCCGCGTGCACCATAAGTTAAGCCATTGGTATGGCGCATTAAATCTTGAATGGTAATCGGATTCTTTGCTGGTACCGTGGTCAAGCTGCCATCGGCCGCCACGATACCGACTTTCATATCTTTCAATTGGGGATACCAATTTGAGATCGGTGCGTTCAAAGGCATTTTGCCTTCTTCATAAAATGTTAAAGCGCCTACTGCGGCCATTACTTTCGTCATTGATGCCAAATTAAAGATTGCGTCGAGCGGCATCGGCGTATTCGTCGCCTTATTTAAATAGCCATACGATTTATAAATAACTAACTTGCCATTCTTCGCTACCGCCAACACTGCTCCCGGCATCCGATTGTTAGCGATTTCGTCGGCAAAGAAAGCGTCGATTCGCTTAATACCTTCAGCGCTTACTCCTTGGCTCTGAGCATCAGCCATAGGCAAAGGCGAGGCCTTGCCGGCTGCATGAGAAATGCCCGATGCTCCCAATAGGGCGCAAGTCATTAGGTTAAGTAGGAACTTTGAATTCATGGGGTCTCCAAGCGTTGGCCGCTTAATTATTTAAAGAATTTAGTTTGATTCTAACCCTTATTAAAAATGGGCTAAGACTATAGACCTAGTTAAGTAGTAAGCAATTACTTACTTTAGCTGAACTTGCAGGCGGTAAAACTGGGTTATGGTTTAACAGCAATTCCCCGCTCTTCATCATGATTGGTGAAGCCTTAAGATCTTGGCAAGCTAATCAATTAAGCCTGCCACAGGAGCGTAAGTGCTTAGCTGCTGCCTGAAACCCTTTGTCTGCCTACAGTGATCTTAGCCAAATGGCAAGTTCGGCTTCGGTTTTTTCATTCGTAGCAACTCGTAAAATCCACTCCCCAAGTGCCACGTCTAAAAAATTGATTGCAACTTGGTTAGCACTTAAGACAAAAAACAAAGCAGCGGCTGATGTTCTTTTATTCGCATCGTTAAAGTAATGCCCTCTGGCGATAAAGGTCGCATAACACGCCGCTAAGTCAAAGACATCGGCAATAAAACCATATTGCACACGATTATGAACACGCTCTAAAGCAGCATCTAAGGATTTATCTTTGGCTAAACCTTGTAACTCATTTTTACCAATGAGATGATCATGAAGTGTGATGACTTGCGACGCTGTTAGAACTACAAATTGCGTCATTTACTTATCTTTCAAATAATCCAATACATGAGCAATCTTGGGTAATTTTTTCTTCAAAAATGAATTGAGTTCTTGATTGGAGGCTGTGACGAGTTCGATTTCTGCAACTGCACTCTTCGGTACAAAATAGCCGATGGCTTCATTGCGATTCATGATGGCGACGGGTTGATTACCTGCTTTAGCGATAACTTTATTGGGTTCACGCAGTTCTGTTAAAGACGCAGTCAATTTGGTTAAAAGATGTTCCATAGATTCTCCTAGTAGCTATAGTATACTATAACATATATTTAAATGTATATTTAAAAAACTTAGCTTTAAATTGCTCGGCTACTAAAATCGATAATAGCTTGCAAAACATGAGTGTCTTCACCGACAGCCGACGAAGCGCTTAAAGATACTTGCGGAAATTGCAGTTGGCAGGCTTCAAGTAATTTGGGGAAATCATTGCGTAAATGACCGCCCTGCCCAAAAAATACCGGAATCACTTGAATCGCAGTAGCGCCTTGGCCCACCAATTGCGCAACTGCCTCTGCCAGATTTGGCTCCATCATTTCTAAGAATGCTATTGCACTCGGAATCTGCGGCTGTTGCTCGCGCCATAAAGCACTTAGGCGATCAAACGGCTCACGCCAGCGGGCATCACGTGCTCCGTGGCCAAAAAAGATTAGGGCTTTCATAATAATTTTTAATTTAAACTTAACCCAATAGATTTTAATCGGCCTAACAAGCTGCCATGCATATTTATTATTTCATCAACACTACTTATTTATGTCAACCTTACTTAATCAAACTTGGGCCATTGCGCTTCTCAGTGCATTTCTCATTGGCGCAGTCTTACTGGCAGTACATCAAGCTGAGGTAATTGCTCATAAAGTTGGCGAACCATTTGGTACGCTGATCTTAGCGCTTTGCGTCACCATTATTGAAGTGGCGCTCATTATATCGATGATGCTCGCAGGCTCAGAGGGCTCTGAATTAATTGCTCGCGATGCCGTGTTTGCGGCCATCATGATTGTACTCAATGGTGTGGTTGGTCTATGCATTTTTGTAGGTGGTCTACGGCATAGAGAGTTAAGTTTTCGTATTGAAGGCAGTAATACGGC
>CAJASX010000114.1 GCA_903944725.1 uncultured beta proteobacterium | reverse complement strand
GGGCATTTCTGTCTGGAGAGAGTTTGAAGGTCGGGGTTCGTTGTTAACTATGTTGTTTGCCGGTGTTTGAAGTTGTAACAGTAGTAAGTTGACCTCTCCTCGCAATATCATGTCGCATTTGCTGTGGAAATTGAAGTTGATTCCAGATTTCTACTGGAGTCTGCCGAGCATCTAAGATACAAAAACGATCTGGTTCAGCTTTAGCCCGGCGTAAGTATTCTTGACGCACTCGCTCAAAAAAAGCTAAATCAAGTCGTTCAAATTTATCGGGCGCTCTAGCTTGTGAGCGCCTAGCTTCAGCAATATCGCTGGGCAAATCAAATAGAAAAGTGATATTGGGCTGCACTAAACCCCCCGCCCTACCCTGTACCCAAAGCTCTAATTGTTGAAGTTTATCGATACTTAAACCCCTCCCCCCGCTTTGGTAAGCAAAACTAGCATCGGCAAAGCGGTCAGAAATCACAATCTTGCCTACTTGTAAAGCCGGTTCAATTACTTGGGCTAAATGCTCACGGCGGGCGGCAAACATTAATAAAGCCTCAGTTTCAAGGTTCATTGGGGCATCTAACAGCAACTTTCTTAATTGTTCGCCTAAGGGCGTGCCACCTGGTTCACGGGTAAGTAAAACCTCGCGTTGCGGATATTTAGCACGTAATAATTCAGCATAAGCCTCAATATGAGTACTTTTACCTGCGCCATCGATACCTTCAAAGCTGATGAAATATCCAGGTTGATTGAGCATGCTAATAAAAATAATAGAGGGTTAGTGAAATTAAGGTTTACTAGGCAAGCTAGAGCTAGCCTTGGCAGGTAGTCGTTGGTATTGTGTAACCGCACGCTCGTGCTCGGGCAGAGAAGCAGAAAAATGACTACTGCCATCCCCTTTGGCGACAAAATAGAGGGCCTTACTCTGTGCCGGATGAGCCGCTGCTTCTAGGGCTTCTCGGCTTGGCATAGCAATCGGTGCTGGTGGTAATCCGCGGCGCATATAGGTATTGTATGGATTGTCGCGCCGTAAATCCGACTTGCGTAAATTCCCATCGAATGTAGGGCCAATACCATAAATGACAGTGGGATCAGTTTGTAGCAACATCCCCTTTTTAAGGCGATTATCAAAAACGGCTGAAATTAAGCTGCGCTCGGCTGCTTGACCGGTTTCTTTTTCAATAATCGAAGCCAAAATTAATAAGGCGTAGGGGTTAAGGACGGCAATTTGCGGGCTTCGTTGCTGCCATAGTAACTGTAATTGCTTTTGCATTGCGCCCGCCGCTAGCTGATAAATCTTCAAATCGCTTTCGCCAGGGTCAAATACATAAGTATCAGGATAAAACAAACCTTCCGCATTGTCATAATTTAAATTAAGTTTAGTTAATAAAACTCGATTGCTTAAGTCTTTGGTTTGATGCTCTAAAGCTGGGTTAGCATCGATTGCAGCACGCACTTGCCAAATTGTCATCCCTGGCACGATACTAATACTTTCACGCACCCGATCTCCTCGCGCCATTTGCAATAAAACACTCCCAGTGCTTGCCCCTAATGGAAATAAATAGGTGCCAGGCTTTAATTTGCTACCGACCAATAAGGCCCGAGCCGCTAACTGAAAAAACCATGGATTTACTGGAATTCCCTGTGCTTGAAGTTGTTTAGCAATACTATGCACCCCAGATTGTGGTGCCACCCGAATGCGCCAAGTGCCTATGTTAGTTTGACCCGTTTCCTGTGCTTGTGGTGGCACCAAGCTAAAGCTAAAAACATTCACATAAAATAAAAGCAATAAGGCCAATAGAATCAGGGCAATCGTTTTGAAATAACTGCCTTTAGGTAATTTTTTACGCATCCAGCTATGATAAAAGCAGAATGACTTTTTCCTCGATAAATCCACCCTCCCTTGCCTCTGCAACCTCCGATTTAAATAACTGGGGATTAATACGTGTACAAGGGCCCGATGCAAACGATTTTTTACAAAACCAACTCACTAATTCCGTAGCGGGATTAGATCTAATACCTATTGGTGCAAAGGCAGCTGGACCACAACAAGTCCGGTTGGTGGGTTACTGCACTGCTAAAGGGCGTTTGCTAGCAAGCGCATGGTTGGTTTTAATTCAGACTACTGAGCCAAGTTATTTCTTATTTATTTCAAAAGATATTGCTGCTACCTTTGCTAAACGTTTAGCCATGTACGTTTTGCGCGCTAAAGTAGAAGTAAGCGATCTAAGTGACACTTGGCGCGTACAAGGGGCTTGGCAACAGCAAGGGGTGGCAGGTTCAAGCGACCCTGAAAAATCCCTCGGGTTTACGAAACAGGCAGTGATTTTAACTTTACCGCCCACTCAACTCATCATTGCTGGCATAGCGCAAACCTATAATCGCTATTTATTAGCAACCCCAGCAAATGCTGAAACTCTGGGTGTTGGTGCAGATACTGCTATGTGGAACTATCTTGAAGTGATGAGTGCCATACCGCGTATTGTTTTGGCAACCCAAGATCAATTTGTACCGCAAATGATTAATTTTGAATCGGTCTATGGCGTTGATTTTAAAAAAGGGTGTTATCCAGGCCAAGAAATTGTGGCTCGTAGTCAATATCGTGGGGCCATTAAACGCCGTTTGTATTTAGCCTTCAGCGAAAGTAAAATACCCCTTGAGAACTCTGCGCTTTTTCAACCGGGAGTAGAAATTTTTCATAGCAGCGATCCCACCCAACCGGCGGGCATGGTTGTGCTATCTGCGCCCAATCCATTTGAGCTGGGGCAGGTCTATTTTCAAATTGAATGTAAATTAGAAATGGCAAACATGGCAAAGATGACAAAGGCTGTACCGCCATCACAATTGCATTTAGGCCTAGGAAACGGGCCACTTTTATTTTTAGGGGAAAAATTACCTTACCCCTTGCTAGAAATTTAATCTGGCATATTATCGGTATGTGCCTCATTTTATTCGCCTGGAAATCTCACCCTAAATACGCTTTAGTGGTTGCTGCTAATCGCGACGAATTTTATGAGCGCGATACTGAAAAAATGGCTTGGTGGCCAGAAAAACCTCATCTGTTAGCTGGTCGTGATCGTGCTGATGTGCTTGGCAATCCTGGTACTTGGCTAGGCTTTACTAAAACTGGTCGTTTTGCTGCCCTTACCAATGTTCGGGCGCCAAGTGAAAAAAGGCTTGATGCCAGAACTCGGGGCGAGTTACCAATACTCTTTTTGAATTATGCTGGTCGACCACACACCTTCATCGAACAGCACGCGAAACAGTTTGATCAGTACAACGGCTTTAATTTACTAATGGCCGACTTAAGCGATCCAATAAATGCTGAGATGCACTGGGTAAGTAATCGCCTGATGATGGGGAAAACAATTCGGCCCCGTAAAACCTTTCCTAAACAAGCCTTAGATGCTGGGGTATACGGGCTTTCAAACGCCATGCTCGATACACCATGGCCAAAAGTTAATCATCGCATTGCCGCTTTTGCCCAAACCTTAGCGATGGATCAAGGCGAATTAAAAAATGTTGATCCGTATTTACGTCTGCTGGCCGATTCACATCAAGCTAGCGATCAAGAGCTGCCTAGCACTGGGGTTAATATGGAATGGGAAAAAGCCTTATCGGCTGCGTTTATTCGCACTCCAAATTACGGCACACGCTCAAGCACGGTGTTACGTGTTCGTCATGATGGCTCATTTGAAATGGTTGAGCGTCGCTTCGATGCCAAGGGTACGATTGGTCATGACGTCATTACAGGTGGCTTAATTGGTGCCTCGGGTTCAAATCTCTCGGTT
>CAJASX010000113.1 GCA_903944725.1 uncultured beta proteobacterium | reverse complement strand
GGATATCGCTATATAGAACCGTCCTTTAAAAGGACAAATCAATTATTCATCCCTGCGTCAGTCGATGTCGTTTAAAACGACATTACTAGTTATCTTTTGATCTATATCAACTTACAGCGTCATAGTTATTTAAATACTATTGCTTAGCAATTTAATAAGCCTATACTGAAAAGATTACTTTAGATCATCTTCGACAGCATAATTAAAAACTATTTGGATGTTTGTCACGATGGAGCCATCTTTCATGTTTCAACTGAAGAAGCATAGCGAGTGAAATATTTAGAGCAAGTGGTTCGTTATGAAACAGAAAAGTTTCATGGGCAGTTCGGCAAGAGTTTCAAGCTAATTGATGGCTCGACAGTAATTCATAAAACCCCTATGGGAACAATTCAGCAGCCCATCTATTGTTTTTTAGGATGGAATTAGGCTTCCCAACTTAGGCTTTGCTCCTTTCGACCCCTATTGCTCGAAATCTCACCCTTCTAATCTTTGTAGGAGCACTATCAAAAAGATGTACCAATTACCTAATAGCGTCATTAATGGGCCGCCAATTAAATATGACCCGGATCATTAAATTGAAGGCAATCCTAAATTCTCTTCTAGAAAAATTTCATCACCTGGATATCAGTCGCCGTCAATTGATTATTGGCTCGGCTATTGCCCTTTTATTTGGCTTATTTGTTTATGTTGTTTTAACTTCAGGCCCCTTATCCCCCACCAAAGTAACTACCGTCAAGATTAGCAGTCAATCGCTTACACCCACATTATTTGGAGTGGGTACTGTCGAGGCAAGACGATCTTATTTAATGGGACCAGTTATTGCCGGCCGAGTTTTAAAAGTCCATGTGGATGTTGGTCACTCTGTTAAAGAGGGGCAATTACTTGCAGAGATGGATTCGATCGATTTGAATGAGCGTATAGTTGCAGTGCAGGCGCAGGCGCACGATGCAAAAGCACGTATGGTACTGGCATCAGAAACTGCAAGACGCTACGTAGAGTTAGGAAAAAAGAATTTCATTAGCCCAATTGTTGTTGAGGGAAAAATTCAAGAGCTCGACTCAGCAAAAGCAGTTGTTCAAAAGACTAATGCAGATTTGGCAGGACTAAAGCAACAAGAGTTGAATCTGAAATTAAAAGCTCCAATAGATGGCATGATTACATCAAGGGATGCGGAGCCAGGCTCTACAGTCATTGCTGGGCAGGCTGTTTTAAAAATGATTGATCCAACCAGCTTGTGGATTAAGACGCGATTTGATCAAGGTAAGTCAACGGGACTGGCTTTAGGATTAAATGCAATTATCATTTTACGATCGAATCCACATCATTCAATCTCAGGGAAGGTAGTACGCGTTGAGATGCTCAGTGATAGTGTTGCGGAAGAGCGTATTGCCCAAATCGAAATGACTAACACTCCAAAATCTATTTCTATTGGAGAGATGGCAGAGGTAACCTTGCAATTGGCCCCAAGTGAGTCAACTCTAAGTTTGCCCAATGTCAGTATCAAGCAAAAAGGTAGCGCTACTGGCGTATGGTTATTGCAGAATGGCAAACCTCACTTTGCACCCGTGCAGATTGGGCAGATAGGTTTAAATGGACATATAGCCATTCTGAGTGGCTTAAAGAGTGGTGACGAAGTCATTCTATATAGCGATACTGAAATCAAAGAAGGTGTCCGCATCAAGGTAGTCGATTCTTTAGTTAAAAAATTGCCATGATTAGTTTGGCAGGGCGTGACATTGCTAACTCTTGGAGTAAATTTGCGCTTACGGGTCTAGGCCTTGGGCTACTCATTGGCGTTACCCTAACAATGGCGGGAGTCTATCGAGGCATGGTAGATGATGCCATGGCCCTACTTAACAATAGCGGAGCAGATCTTTGGGTTGTCCAAAAAGATACGCAAGGCCCCTATGCTGAGTCATCAAGCATTCGTGATGACTATGTAAGAGGGGTCTTGGGAATGCCCGGAGTAGCTCGAGCCGCTAACATCACTTATCTCACGATGCAGGTACGCAAAGGAGAAGGCGAGATAAGGGCGATGGTGGTTGGTATTGAAGCTCAACAAATCGGAGAGCCTACTTATTTACTTGCTGGTCGGCAAATTACCCAATCACACTATGAGGCTTTGGCTGATATTAAGACAGGGTTTCAGATAAATGATTTGATTCAAATTAAACGTCATCAGTATCGCGTGGTTGGAATAACCCGGCGTATGGTCTCTTCAGGCGGCGACCCAATGGTGTTTATACCCATTAAAGATGCTCAAGAAGCACAGTTCTTAAAAGATAACGACGCGATTCTTAATGACCGAGCAAGAAATGTTGCAAATCCAAGTCTCAATCGGCCGATACCTGGATTATTGGATGCCATAACAGCGGCCCAGTCCACCAATCATAATGTCAACGCTATCCTTGTTCGGATCGAAGAGGGATTAAATCCAGAAGTGGTAGCTAAACCGATCCGTCGCTGGAAGCATCTTGAGGTGTATACAAGGGCGCAGATGGAGGAAATATTGGTGGCTAAATTGATCGCAAATTCAGCCAAACAAATCGGAATGTTCCTAGTCATCTTAGCGGTGGTCAGCGCCGCAATTGTTGCCTTCATTATTTACACCATGACCCTAGGAAAAATAAGAGAGATTGCTGTATTGAAATTAATTGGTACGCAAAACAGCACAATTGCCAGCATGATTTTGCAACAAGCGCTTGGATTGGGGCTAATTGGTTTTATTGTAGGAAAAACCTCGGCTACTTTCTGGGCGCCCCTATTTCCCAAATACGTTTTGCTAGTGCCGGGAGACGCAATCATTGGATTTATTTTAGTGATGGTCATTTGTGCATTAGCCAGTACTTTAGCGATTAGAGCCGCTTTACTGGTAGACCCTGCCGAAGCGATTGGCGGCTGAGATGAGCTCCTTTAGTATTCAGTTAGAGGGGCTACGCAAAACGTATGGGCAAGGCGAAACGGCGGTTGATGCTCTTAAGAATGTCAATATGCAAATAGCGCCTGGTGAAGTAGTGGGTCTCATAGGCCCCTCTGGATCTGGAAAAAGTACCCTGCTGAAATGCTTGGGAGCTGTCATAGAGCCTACGGCAGGTCGCATGACTTTGGGTGGCGAGGTGATCTATGAGAATGGCTGGAAGATTAAAGATCTTAGAGCTCTTAGAAGAGACAAAATTGGCTTTATTTTTCAAGCCCCTTATTTAATTCCATTTTTAAACGTTACTGATAACGTCGCGCTATTACCCATGCTTGCAGGCGTGCCGAATACTCAGGCTAGAGCGCGAGCTAAAGAGTTGCTAGAGGCTCTAGGTGTTGTACATCGGGCTAATGCTAGCCCATCTGAATTATCTGGTGGTGAGCAACAGCGCGTTTCCATTGCAAGAGCATTGGCAAATAGACCCCCAGTGATTTTGGCTGACGAACCTACTGCGCCTTTAGATAGCGAGAGAGCTCTAGGGGTGATGGGGATCTTAAATCAAATGGCCAGTCAATATCAGACTGCGATTATTGTGGTTACCCATGATGAAAAAATCATCCCTTTGTTTAAACGCATTTATGCTATTCGTGATGGACAAACCATTGAAGAGTCTAGATAGGGATGGAATATCAATCTGATTATTGGGCAAGCGGCTGGCTATGAAAAGTGAAAAGGTACATAAAGTGATGGGTATACATACCCACTACTAATTTAAGGACGCCACTTGAAATGTCGTTTTAAAGGACATTCATAGACACTATGGTGGTTGACTGGAGGGGTATAGCAACACAATCTATACACACTGAAAAATAGCCCTTCGCAAGATTCTGATTTCATTGCCAAATTTGACCAGCACAAGGACGCACAATTTTTTGACAAGTTGAGACTGGTGGCTCAAGCCCTTGAAATCAAAGCGAAAGCGGTCTATCGGAGGATGCTTGAAAATCCTTGTGTCGGTGGTTCGAT
>CAJASX010000112.1 GCA_903944725.1 uncultured beta proteobacterium | reverse complement strand
TTGCCTTACGAGCCGAAATAATACGAACGACATTACCCTCGCTTCGATAACAATGGCAAACCAAAATCACACGAAGAGAATGGCTTACCCCTAACAAAATAAATCTGTCTTCATCCTCCGAATGATCAGGATCAGAAATTAACTTAGCACTTTCATCATAAAACACAGATTTTGCCTCTTCAAAGGAAACGCCGTGTTTTTTCAGATTAGCCGAAGCTTTTCTGGGCTCCCATTCAAATCGC
Source organism: uncultured beta proteobacterium (assembly GCA_903944725.1). GTDB lineage: Bacteria > Pseudomonadota > Gammaproteobacteria > Burkholderiales > Burkholderiaceae > Polynucleobacter > Polynucleobacter hahnii. The sequence continues at coordinate 4,284 of CAJASX010000112.1, read as the reverse complement.
AATGAAATCATATGTACATTGTACATATATTAACTTGAATAAGCAAGTCTGTCCGACCAAAAGAAAATGCCCCGCAGGAGCAGGGCATTATTTAAATCTTGGTGGCCCGGGGCGGGATCGACCAGCGCTATAGGATACTTTTATCCACCCCTGGGCTAAGGCTCACTCTATTCATAGTGAGTCCACATTCTTAAGATTCGAACCGTCTTCTCCTTGCGTAAAATTTCATAAACTAAGCGATGTTGAATATTAATTCTGCGTGAGTAAGCCCCCTTTAGATCACCAACTAACTTCTCGTAAGGCGGCGGATTTTGGAGAGGGTCTACTTCTAAAATATCCAATAAAGCCTGGGCCTTACCTTTAAGGCCTGCGGCAGATAGTTTTTTAGCATCCTTAATGGCATATTTGGAATAGGCCAAATTCCAAGCTACCACTTCAATGTCCTTTTGCTCTTAGCCAAAGGCTCAGCCATAGCATCTTTAATTGACTCACGCATTCCTGGAATTGCTAATAGATAAAGTGTCTCCTGAATAGCGCTCCAATCTTCTTCAGAGACTAAAACAGCATTTGCTCGCTTACCAGAAATGACTACTGGCTTGTGTGACTCTGCCGCTTGATCAATTAAACGGTAGAGACCTGCTCGAGCTTCACTTGCGGTTAATGTGGTCATGATTTCACTCCTTTTTAATATAGTACGCAAAAGCGTACGCTTTGTCAAGTGGCCATCTCACCCACCCGACCAAAAGAAAATGCCCCGCAGGAGCAGGGCATTATTTAAATCTTGGTGGCCCGGGGCGTAATCGACCAGGACAAAGAATACTTAATCATTTTCTTTAATCACCAAGGGAGTCCCAACTTCTCCTACATAAAACATAATGAGTTTTACAGGGACAGTATCTTGATTAATACCATAATGCCATTTATTAACCAACTCAACAATTGAGTCTCCAGAATTAAGAGTTAGTTGTTTTCCATCTTTGGTAATGACTGTTAGCTTTCCCTGCAACACAACTCCAGCATTGATGACTGGGTGTTTATGCATTGGCAATCTTATGCCTGGTGGTATTTCATAGCTGAGAATAGTAATTTCCGGGTTTTTTGAAGGATAGGGAGGCAGCTGGCTTCCATCCCACTGTTTAGTAGCTTTAAGTATTTGTGTAACCTTTATTTCGCCTAGATTTTGATTTGTGCTCGCATCGCCATCTTTTGATTGAGCAAATGTAGATATCGAGAGACAAACCAATAACATTGAAATTAAATACCTCATCCTTGACTCCAATTTAGGTCTCAATCTAAAGAGTCTAGCCTATGTCTGCTCTCATAAGCAACCTCCATTAGGCGTAACAACCCGCCTAATGGAGCGGGCTTAATAGGTTCGCCGATCCAAATTTATTAATTTTAATCAGTCCAATTTTTCGCTGGGCTATTAACTGCCTCGCTCCATGTAATGAAACCGCTATTATCTTTATCAATAAGTTTAAATTCAGCTTCAGAAATGCCCGCCTTCTTCGCCTCTTCTCTTGAGATTTTCTGATCCCCGCTAAAGTCAATTTTTTTAAAACTATATTTTTTAACTACCGTTGGACTTGCAACTTGCGGTGATGGGGTAATTGCTTGTGAAAAAACTGTTATTGGTAATAAACACAGTAAGGTTATTGCTATCTTGCTAAATTTCATTTTGAAACTCCAAGTGAATTATGTTTTAAATTTTACAAAGAGGGGCAAGTTAAATACTGTTCATTTTACTTAATGGCCATTAATCCGAAGGGAGTCTGCTTCAAGCAGAATGCCTAGCTAAATTATAAGGGTCAAAGACTTTACGGACTATTTGATGTTGCCTTGCACGCAAAACTGATCCAATTAGCGCCCTAATTTGCATCGAATTTCAGCCCATCATCTGTTTAATATACTCCGCTAGTGAAAGATAACCTGATCACTTGGGTGGATTAAAGTTAGATACAAGTGGTGGATCAGGATTGGATGCAAATTAACATACTAGGACTACTTAGCCGCCGCCGCTCTGGCATTCATAGCACGACGAATATAGCCGTTGTATGCTTTACCTGGATATGCTGGCATTTCTTGTAGCTTATCAAAGCCTGGAATAGTTTCCATAAACTTGACCATTCGAATTCGCATTTCTTGATCGGGTAACTTGCCACGCATAGCCCTATTATTTTCGGTTTGATGATCAGGGTTGCTGGTTGCTGGAATAGCACAGGTAATCGCAGGATGTGAAATGACCCACTTTAAGAAAAATTCTGCCCAATTCCTGCAATCAAATTCTTTAGCAAAATCGGGTAGAGGCCTACCTTCCACCAATTTAAATAAGCGTGCTTTTTCGAACGGCATATTGACCAAAACCGCCGTTCCTTTATCCATGGCAGCAGGAAGAATACGATCCTCTGCCAAACGCATTTGAATTGAGTAATGCACTTGAACAAAGTCTAAATCGTTGCGCTCAACTTGCATAGCCAAGGCATTGAAGTATGGGATTTCGTGATGGGTTACCCCAACATAACGAATCTTTCCTTCCCGCTTCCAATTTTTTAGAACTGGCACAATTTGATCGACATTCACCAAGCTATGTACTTGCATGAGGTCTATTTTTTCACGCCATAGTCTTTCTTGACTTTGTTCAAAACTCTTTTTGGCATGACTATCATCAGCTAAAAACTCACCTGTTGACCAAATCTTATTTGCAATAAACATTTGATCATTAATTCCCATGGCAGTTGCAAAATCTCCAACACTAATTTCGCCAGTACCATACAGCGGTGAAGTATCAAACACACGCCCTCCACCATCCCAGAAACGTTTAATCACTTCGCGAATATTGTTTCGTGGTGTGCCAGGTAAGAGATCAAAGGTCAGGTACGTACCAAGACCAATAGCAGGCAGAAGCTCACCAGAGCGTGGAATCTTGCGGGTAATGACGCCAGAGTTTGATTGTGCAATTGCCGATCCAGTCGGCATCAATGCCGCTGGCAGAGCTGTGGCAGCGGCAGTCAAACCAATTGTTTTAAAAAAATCACGTCGATTAGGTTTTGTAAGCTCAGTCATATGATTGTTAGATTAAGAATTAGTTAATGGGAATTGGTCATTTATCTTGCATTACTGGGAAATAATTTAGCACAATTAATCAACATTACCAGCGCAGGGATGAGAAATTGATTTGTCCTTTTAAAGGACGGTTCTTGATGGGGGCATCGGAAACCAATGGCGTCCAACCCTTCCAGTCCAAATGAAAAAACCACCCGAAGGTGGTTTTGGTGTTTCTTGGTGGCCCGGGGCGGAATCGAACCAGGGCTCAGGATGCTATATCCTGTAAATCCAACCAAATAAGGGCCATTCATGAAGCGAATAGTTACCTCCCTAGTATTTCTGCTTTTCTCTAGCGCTTCATCTGCTGAAATTATTCAAGTTCCCGGGCCTTATGGTGAAACTACAACTGCTTATTGGTCCAGCCCAAATTCGACAGCTGTTTTAATTTTCATGCCTGGCGGTGATGGAAGTTTTAATATTGCCTCCAGAAATCCAGCAAAACCATCGTGGGTGTTATCCAAGTTATATGATGCGAGTCTAACGGATCCCGGACTGGATTTTGTCTTCGTTGATAGCCCTTACTCTCTAGGATGGCAAGGCGGGAACATCAGCCCAAGGTATACAAAAGATCATTTGTCTAGAATGTTGAACGTAATTCAATTTTACAAAGAGAGGACAAAAAAACCAATTTATCTTATTGGTCATAGCAATGGCACTATTAGTGAAGCAGAATTTTTAAATAAGTCGCCTGATAACCAAAAACTTTTGGCAGGAGTTATCTTCAGTGCGAGTCGAAACGAAACGAGTATTGATGGCCCGCTCAACCTTCCAATCTTATTTTTACACCACGAGGATGATGCCAATGGAAGATGGACCTCCTACTCTAACGCTAAGGGTTTATACAAAAAAGTTAAAGTTTTAAATATGGGGTCAACAGAGTTCTCGACAGTTCATGGCGGAGAAGCTGGCAGCAATCCCTCCACCAGCGGCCACCACATGTACGAAGGCTCGTTTGATGAAGCGGCTAATTACATCTGGAACTTCATTTTCAAGCGAAGTCTACCCAAATAAAAAACCACCCGAAGGTGGTTTAGGTGTTTCTTGGTGGCCCGGGGCGGAATCGAACCACCGACACAAGGATTTTCAAGCATCCTCCGATAGACCGCTTTCGCTTTGATTTCAAGGGCTTGAGCCACCAGTCTCAACTTGTCAAAAAATTGTGCGTCCTTGTGCTGGTCA
>CAJASX010000111.1 GCA_903944725.1 uncultured beta proteobacterium | reverse complement strand
GGTACTCCACGAATTTTACCAATCGCCTGACTAAGTTCTGGGGTCATCATTGCTGCAGAAAAACTATAGCGGTTTTGCCTCATATATTCTCTTGCAATTGCAGGTGTTTTATCAATTGAAATAGTAATAATATTGATTGATTCAGGGGGAATTCGTTTGATAAAGTGCTCTAAATAGGTATTTTGGCGTTTGCAAAAAGGGCACCATGATGCCCATAGTTGAATCAAGGTATTTTTGCTGTTATTTTTGGGGATTTCAAAAGAAGCGCCGTCTAAAGTTTGGAGTCTTTCAATAGGTAATGTTTGACCGATCTCAATTGCCATCAAGGTATTTGATGTTGTTATGCTAAATAAAAAAATGTAAAGAGCAACAAATGATTTATAACACTTGGGCATTGATGGCAATCAAAGAGCTTTAGTAATTAATTTATCCCATATAAAGAAAATTTTGTAAAGAAATTTTTTAGTAAGTTGAGAATTTGGCGACACGTATCTATTTCATCACTGCTGCAGATTCCCCAAATTTAGGTCTTTGGCCTTTAATTATTAATTTGCTTTAGACTAGAGAAAACCTCACTTTAAAGAGCTATATGACAGCACTCGCGATGACGACAATTCCTGAATTTTTAATACGTCGCTTTAGAGATCTAAAAGTTGACGAGGGTTTCAGAATTATTGGCGATTATGCTCTAAAGCTATTTGATTATCTCTATCGTGGCGGCTTTCCAATATTAGTTACTACAGATGAACTATTTATTATTTGAGCCTGTGTACCTATGGGCCAATATAGCCCCGGCAGATTACGCTTGACATCGGTGCTCAAAAATCATGCCTAAGTCAATTCAAGGTGAGTCTAATCAAGACCATGAATATCAATACTGACTATAGCCAACGCGTGGTGATTAATCACCACGATTTGTTGTGGATCTCTAGCCCCAATTTAGGGGTTGACAGACGTATGCTCGAACGTGCAGGCGATGAGTTGGCAAAAGCTACTTCTATAGTTCGCTATCAACCGGGATCCAAGTTTCAAGCGCATACCCATGAATTTGGTGAAGAGCTATTTGTTTTGGAGGGGATCTTTAGCGACGAGACAGGGGATTATCCTGCGGGTACCTATATTATGAATCCCCCAGGATCTGCGCATGCACCGTTTAGTGAATCTGGCTGTACTCTCTTTGTTAAGCTACGACACCTTGGCCCTGATCAGATAGAGCGGGAAGTCATTAATACCAATACCGCTCAATGGTTACAAGGGATGGTTCCTGGTTTAAAGGTGATGCCGTTGATGCAACAAGGAACTGGCTCTACTTTAGTTCGGTGGGCACCTCAAACTTACTTTAATTCACACAAGCATTATGGAGGTGAAGAAATCTTTGTAGTGGATGGTGTGTTTGAGGACGAATATGGACGTTATCCTTCAGGGTCGTGGATTAGAAGCCCCCATCTGAGCGGCCATCAACCTTTTAGTAAAGAGGGCTGTACTATTTTTGTCAAGACTGGGCATTTACTAGATCAAGCTTGATTGCAAATGGCAGCTTAGGGCTAGATACCACTTAATAGCAAACTTACTTTATTATGTGTTTTTGCCAGATCCCGTAATAAGTTAAAAATATTATCTTATTGCATCATTTTTATGGAGATTTCATGAAGTACTTTAAAATTTTACTTACTATCTTTGGTGCGCTTTTTACCCTAAATACATTTGCCCAGAACTACTTTGAGGGGGGTGACGACAAATACAAGCCCTTAGTTGGCCAAGAAGGCAAGGATGTGATCTGGATGCCTACCAGCAATGAGTTAGTGGCGATTATGTTGAAGACTGCCAAAGTAACCCCTAATGATTTAGTCTACGACCTTGGCTCTGGGGATGGCAGAATTGCGATTGCAGCTGCAAAAGATTTTGGCGCGCGCGCTATTGGTATTGAGTTTAATCCAGAAATGGCGGCATTAGCCCAACGGAATGCTAATCGCTCTGGTGTTGGTGAGCGTGTGAAGATTATTAATGGCGATATTTTTGTAGAAGATTTTAGTAAGGCAACTGTGGTCACTATGTATTTATTGCCCGATCTTAATATTAGCTTACGTCCGACCATATTAAAGATGAAGCCTGGCACCCGGGTGACATCGCACGCATTTAATATGGGTGATTGGGAAGCAGACATTGAAATCGATAGTCCTTCTAAAGCCTTTTATTGGGTGGTGCCCGCTCGGGTCGAGGGAGATTGGGTAATTTCAGGAATGGATCCCCAAAATAAGACGATTTTAAAACTGTCTCAACATTATCAAAAAATAGGTGGCACTCTTCAAATTGGTAGTAATTCGCAGCCTATTCTTAATCCTAAATTAGATGGAGCAAATCTAAGCTTCTCATACATCGATCGTTCTAAGACTTCACATTTGGTTAAGGTTGCTATAAATAATAATGAAATCAAGGGTGTTGATAAAAGCAGTGGTTACTACGATACAGAAATTACTGGTAAGCGCCGTTAATATTTCTGCGCATGTCAAATAGTTATTCAGGAGCTTTGCCTCAGCGCTTACTCAGCCCCCTAGGGGCTGTTGCCATTATTGTAGGTATCGTCATTGGTGCTGGCATCTTTAAAACTCCATCCATGGTGGCTGGAATCACTGGTGATGTAGGTTGGGCTCTTACACTTTGGGGGGGTGGAGCCATTATCTCTCTTGCTGGCGCTCTTTGTTATGCTGAACTTGCAACCCTTTACCCTCATGCGGGGGGCGACTATCATTTTTTAACCAGAGCCTATGGCAAGAATATCTCCTTCTTGTACGGCTGGGCTAAAGCTATGGTAATTAATACCGGATCGATTGCGCTGCTTGCTTTTGTCTTTGGTGATTACATGACTAAGGTGATCCCTTTGGGGCCATACTCGGTAATCTACTGGGCCGTTGCAATCGTTTTAGTTCTAACTATTATTAACTTAGTTGGTATTCAAGCGTCAGCCAATATTCAGACAGCATTAACTGTTTTGGAAGTTTTCGGCCTCATAGCTATCATTATTGCTGGCTTCGGTCTTTTTACCTCTCCACTTCCGCCCGTTATAAATCCGCCATTATTTTCTAATGCACCGCAACTTGGCATGCTCGGTCTCGGGATGGTTTTTGTCTTACTTACCTTTGGCGGTTGGAATGAATCTGCTTACATTTCAGCCGAACTAAAAGGAACCCCACAAACTATTGTGCGAGTGATTGTCTTAAGTCTTTTGATTATTTCGATTGTTTATCTTTTAGTAAATATGGCGCTGATTAATGGCCTAGGCTTAAAACAGTTGGCAAATAGTAAAGCAGCATCAGCTGACTTACTAGGGCTTGCTTTTGGCCCCATTGGAGAAAAGTTACTCGGTCTTTTTGTGGCGATTGCTGCGCTCACTAGTATTAATGCCACCATGATTGTTGGTGCCCGTACCAACTTTGCCATGGGTGAAGATTGGCATGGTCTTCGTAAAATGGCCCAATGGGAATCCTCCCGTGGCACGCCTAATTTTGCTTATCTGGTACAGGGCGTTATTAGTCTCGCCTTGGTTGGCTTTGGTGCTTTACAAAGTGATGGCTTTGAAGCCATGGTGGAATTTACGGCTCCAGTATTTTGGAGTTTCTTATTGTTAGTGGGTATTAGCCTGTTTATTTTACGGGCAAAAGATCAGCAAACTCGGGTATTTTCTGTGCCCCTGTATCCAATTACCCCATTGATATTTTGTATAGCATCGGCTTATCTTGCCTACTCCAGCTTTAGCTATGCGCATAGTAAAGGAGCGGTTGCGATCTCGCTGTATGTAATGCTTGCAGGGCTTGTGGCACTTCTTGCCCTACGCCTAAAAAAAATTGCTTAAATATTACTTTGCCTTGCTTCCTTTAATAATTTGTAGCAATAGATTAAGAGAGCAAGAAGATAATCACTTGGCCAATTTTATGAGGCCGTCGGCCACACACCGAAAGCCAATATAAACCACTGCTATATCACCAGGCTTTGATTCCACATCTGATTCTTGCTGCCGCTCTGGTCCATACCACCATGAAGCACCACGCGTAATGTATCCGCCATTGCGCTCAGTAGCCGTCCACTCCCAGACATTACCACCCATGTCGTAAAGGCCATTTACACCGGGTTTAGTTGTGCCAGTTTGAACATGTCCTGTGCCACGATTGAGTGCGCCCGCTGGAGCTAGACCTGTGTAATTACCGCAGCCACTTAAGCAATGAGAAGTAATCGGACTCACCCCTCCTGGATATGAATAGCGCTGTCCTTTAATATACCCAGTTGGCGGGTTAGATCGCTGTTCTAAAAATGCCGCTGAAGTCCACTCCGCCTCTGTTGGCAAACGCTTGCCATAAAAGCGACAAATAGAATCAGCCTCTCTTTGATTGAGATGCACTGCGGGCTCAGTATCTTTTGCTGGAACCCCATAAGGCATTTTCCAAGTCCAGCCAGGTTTTTTAACAAAACCCCCTTCATAAGAAAGGCCACCACCATTTTTCTCAGATGTACTGACAAAATTAGAGCTAGAGGCAAAGCCTTTAACATCTCTAATAGTCATCTCGGTCTGGTCCCAAATCAAATTACCAATTTGCACAGTAGGGATGGATGAATTTGGCGCGCTTTGGCTAGGAGTAGGGCTAAGGAGGAAATACAAGGAGCTTGCCATAAGAACAAAGCTAAAGAGAATTTGGGTATGGTCGATTTTTTTCATAAAGAAATCATAGCACTGCTAGTTTATTCAATATGTCTTACACTTGCTCGATGAAAAATAATTTGCAGAAACTGACACTTTTTTATGATGGGGCATGCCCCTTGTGTCAGGCAGAAATCATATTTTTGTCACGCCGTAATAAAGCCAATTTGTTAGATTTTATTGATATTAACTCTGGGCGATATGACTCCCAGGCAATTGGGGTCTCATGTGCTGAGGCTTTAGCTGCCATGTACGGTCAATATGCCGATGGCAGCTTAATTAATGGGGTAGTTGTTTTTCCAGAGGCCTATCGTAGAGCTGGTTTACCATTCTTAGCATGGCTATTTTCAAGACCATTTTTGCAGCCTATTTTGCAAATTGGCTATCAATTTTTTGCTAAGAATAGACATATTATTTCTAGAATATTGGGGCCAAGCGCATTATGGGCGGTGAATTTAGGAAATAAAAAGAGATCCTAACAATAGGTAGTTAGCATCGTTAGCACCAAGGCCCAATAATATTTTGCGGTAAACATGAATAGAACACGCGTTATTATTAAATTACCCGCTTAGCTGAACTACTAAAATTTAGCGAGGCATACAGCCTATTTACTAATTGAACAGAGGTGTGAATTAGTGTGTTGTTAAGCCATTAAAACAAGGGCTTCAGGTAATCATGGGCTAATAACTGCCATCCAGACTTACTTTTTGTCCAAACGCTAATTCGCCCAGATGATTTGGAGGGCAGTGTTTTTCCATCAATAGTTTGTATAACCTTAGCCATATACGTAACGACCAGCGTATTTTCTGTTGCTGCAACATTAAAACCAGTAAGTTCATAAGCATCAATTTTATCGCCAAGCATATCAGCCATATTAGTTGCTTTATTGACCACCCCAGTTTTGTGAAGGGCCGATTGATAATTTGGCGCTAGTATTTTTTCTAGCTCAACTTTATTTTTTGTTTTTACAGTCTCCCAAAATTGCCGAGTAAGGCGCTCACCTTCTTCTTGAAGATTAGACTTTGATTGAGCCAAAATGGGACTGCTTAAAAAAGTTGCCACAAAAAAGACTCCTAAACTTAATAAAATGTATTTTGCTATTCCATTAATGTGAATTAACATTTCCCCCTTAATCATTTTATATACAAGCCCCCGTAATTTCCTACAAGAAAATACAATTTCTTCCATAGTTATTTTTTGTTAGAGGATATACGCTAGCTTCTTTAACTAAACAAAGGAAAAATGATGCTTTCAATTGACTACACCCACAAACGCGCCCGCTTATTTCGGGTTGAGCTGAATTACTTTATTTTGATCGCTATCTGTCTAGTTTATGTTTTTTGGCGACTCCTAGTTCTACTTCGTATTATTTGAAGAAAGCGTCACTCGCTCTGCTAATCAAGAAATCGCCAAACCACCCAAATGAACTGACCCCAAAAGTAGCGCTAGGGCGTACGGTGTGGGCAGAAGGAGAGATTCATGTCCATAGGAACATGACAGCTCGAGCAGGTGACGCAATAATTTTTCCCAAGATTTGCCTGTGCCACCACAGGTGCTACCCCAGTACGCTCATCAATCTGACCATTAACCTTGGGTTCAGTAGGAGTTGATGCAGTAGTCGTGGCATCAGTTGTTGATGGAGCAGCAGCACTTACGGCACTAGCTCCACTAGAAG
>CAJASX010000110.1 GCA_903944725.1 uncultured beta proteobacterium | reverse complement strand
GATGTATGGAAATATTGGGATGAATTACGCGCTGGCAACATCACTGAAGCCGATTGGGCCGAAATTGAAAATGGCATTGCTCGCTCACCAGGTCATTGCATGACAATGGGCACAGCATCGACCATGACTAGCACAGTAGAGGCGCTAGGCTTATGTTTATCAGGTTATGCGTCAATTCCTGCACCCGACTCACGACATGCACAAATGGCTACCATGACTGGCAGACGAATTGTAGAAATGGTTTGGGAAGATCTCAAGCCCTCCGACATTCTTACGGCAGCTTCTTTTGATAATGCGGTAATGACTACTTTAGCTCTATCGGGTTCAACTAATGCCGCGGTTCATTTAATTGCCCTTGCTAAGCGAGCTGGTTTTGCACTAACTCTAGAACGCTTTGACGAATTAGCTCGCAAAATACCTGTACTTGCTAATATTAGACCATCGGGAAAATATCTGATGGAAGACTTCTTCTATGCAGGTGGCTTACGGGCCCTACTAAAACAGCTGGGAAAATTTTTAAGCCTCACTGAAAAAACAGTCGATGGTAAAACTCTAGGCGAACTCATTGCCGATGCCAAAGTATTTAATGATGATGTAATTTATTCAGTTGATAAAGCCATCGTTAAAAGTGATGGCTTAGCTATCTTAAAAGGAAACCTTGCCCCTGATGGCGCAGTTATTAAGCCACCAGCTGCTGAAGCTCATTTGTTAAAACATACTGGTAAGGCAGTCGTATTCAAAAGTTATGATGATTTATCAGCACGCATTGACTCTATCGATCTAGAAATTGATGCTAATTCAGTAATTGTTTTACAAAATGCCGGCCCCCAAGGGGCCCCTGGTATGCCCGAATGGGGGCAATTACCAATTCCTAAAAAGCTCTTAGAGCAAGGTGTACGCGATATGGTGCGCATCTCTGATGCCCGTATGAGTGGTACTAGTTACGGTGCATGTGTTTTGCATGTCACCCCCGAAGCCTATATTGGTGGGCCACTTGCCTTTGTTCAAGATGGTGACTTAATTGAACTAGATGTACCAGCGCGCAAATTAAATGTCTTAATTACAGATGCCGAAATGGCTAAGCGAAAAGCAGCATGGGTAGCACCAGCGCCAAAATTTGAGCGTGGTTTTGGCAAAATTTATTTGCAACATATCCAACAGGCTAATGAGGGATGTGACTTTGACTTTTTAGAAACTAGGGTTCAAACAACCAATGCCTTAAGCCAGCAAAAAAGTAGCAGCGGCAGCGAACCAGAGATTCATTAAAGATAGCAAGAAACTAGCTCAGCAAATCACAAATCTCTGTTAAATAAAACTGCTTATTTATAAAACTGCTTATTGGCCTGCTCAAGTAAGGTCTCAATCTTGCCGCTACTAACTGCCTTTTTTAGGCCCTCAGAAAAACCGGCCTGAAGGCTGGTATAGCATTTCGATTTCTTTGAAAAAGCCACGTACATCTCGCCATAAACAACATTTTTTGGTAAAAAGTCAACTTTTGAAAGCATATTAAATTTCTTTGCCTCGAGCTTACCTGGGTAGCGCCCAATAATAAGGTAATCAGCTTGCTTACTTAATAGCGTCTCAAAAGCTTTGTCTACCCCATTGGCCCGCGCCACTGTTAAATTTTGCGCAATGTAGGTATCAAATTCGCTGCCGTAACTTTCACCCGCATTAGTCACGCCTTTTTTGCCCTTTAGATCACTCCACTCTGAAAATCTCAAAGAATCGCCATTGCGAATCACAATAGCAACAGGATCTTGCATATACGGTGGATCAATATAGTTCATATAAGCAACTCGGGCTGTATCTTTATAGATTCCAAAAATAATATCGGCTTTACCATCTCTAATGGCATCTTGAGCTTTTTGCCAAGATCCAAAGTCAACTGAACTAATTTTTTTAACTTGCAGTTGCTTAGCAATTGCCGTAACCAACTCTGCCGATGAGCCGATAATTTTGCCATCTGCTCCCCAAGCCACAGGCGGATATGCTGGATGCCCAGTGATTACCAAAGCCTCACAAACGTTGCCCGTCTGCGCAAAACCTGCTGATGCAAAAAACCCTAATACGGCAAGCATTAAGAATCGTTTCATTTTCATCATACCCTTCAAATTTAAGATCGCAGGAACAGCTATTATGACAAATTTATGTGGCTAGGATAAGTAAGCAAAGAAAACCGTTATGGCTTCAAAAGCAAGGTCAGGTTTTAATTACTCTGTAACAATGTCCATTTTTTTAATTAAAGAAGCATAGCTAGTTAATTGCCCTTGAATTTTTTTAGCTAATTCTTCTGGCGAACTGCCAACTGGATTAAGGCCATTACTCAGAAGTTGTTGGCGCACTGTGGCGTCTTTCAACGCTTTGATCAGCTCAGCGTTTAGTTTTTGAATAATAGGCTGTGGAGTTCCTGCCGGCGCTACTAGTGCAAACCAAGCGCTAAACTCAAAACCGGGGAGGCCAGATTCTGCTATGGTTGGTATATTTGGATACTGTAAAGCGCGTTTAGGGCTGGTGACGCCAATTAATTTGAGGCGATTTGCCTTAACTAAAGTTTTTGAGCTCGCCAAAGTAATAAATGCTGCCTGAACTTCACTTGAAGCAACTCCAATGCCCGTTTGATTAATCCCTTTATAGGGAATATGCGCCATCTTAATGGCTGCCTCAGAGGCGAATAACTCCATGGCAATATGTTGAGGACTACCATTTCCTGCTGAGCCATAATTAAGTTGCCCAGGATTTTTGCGAGCAGCGGCGATGAGCTCACCTGCATTGGCATAAGGAGATTTAGGCGGCACTACGAGACCCCACTCCACCATCACAGCTAAAGAAATAGGGGCAAAGTCTTTAATTGGGTGCCATGGTAGTTTGCGATTGACATTTGGCACCATGGTTAAGATGCTGTCATTAAACCCGCCAAGGGTATAACCATCGGGGCTTGCTTTTGCAACCTTATCGGCACCAATTAATCCAGCGGCACCAGGAAGGTTCTCAATAATAAAAGCCTGCCCCATATTTTGACTCATTTTTTGCGTAATAATACGAATGGCATTATCGGCCCCGCTGCCTGGCGCTAGTGGAATAATAATGCGGATAGCATGGGTAGGATAAGAGTTTATATTTGGCTCAGCCGCATGCCCATAGCCCGCAGACGCTAGCAATATAAACATATAAACTAATTTCACAGCAATTCCTATCTCTTATTGAATTATCTCAATATACTAAAACTTAATGACAATATGTCTTTTATATCTAGATCATTCTATTAACTTGGCCTACCTTTGTTTGGCGCTTTAAATCTCGATAAAAATTTTCATGTACCCCATATGCAATTAGTACAAATTGACTGTGATCGATACTTTCCGAGCAAGCCAATAGCATCTGCCGCTTCAGATATCTAAATTTATATAACTGAACACCCGATAAATCACCTTTTTTATCACACGGTAGCGATTCAGTAGGCGTTTGTCAAAAACCGATATTTCTGCTACCTACCGATACGAATGCTGACTTATCTAAAGATATTGCTATTATCAATAGTATTCTGTACAATACTCATTAAAGTACTATTTAGGAGATTATTATGGGTGCTGTTGCAGCAAATGATCTAAAAACGAAAGGAATCAAAGCGATTGAAGATGCTTTGCTAACCCAGCCTGAGGCATCGGTATCGGTGCGTGGACAAATTAAATATGTGGTGATGAGCCAAGAACACTACCATTACTTGCGGGAATGTGAGTTAGAGGCAGCTTTGGCTGAATCTAAGGGTGACATGGCATCAAACCGCTTCGTAAAAGAGACGGTGGCACAACACCTTAAGCGCCTCAAACAGCTTAACAAAGCAAGCAAATGACCTGGCAGTTAATATTTACCGAACAATACAACCGTCGAGCCGCAAAGTTTCTCAAACGCAACCCAGCGATTGAGAGCCAATACACGAAGGTACTAGAGCTAATGGAGCACAATCCCCATCACCCCTCCCTTCGTCTTCATGCGTTAAGTGGAAGACTTTCTGGTCTGCATAGCATTTCCATCAACCTGAAATACCGCATCACGATCGAGCTAATCATTACCGAGCAGGAGATTATTCTCATCAATGTGGGTGATCACGATACTGTTTATTGAGTAAACAATGTGCTCGGTATATTGAGTAAACCATCTGTCCGGTACGGACCGGGGATAGTTGGCCTGCCCAGCACGATTCGAACGTGCGACCTACGCCTTAGAAGAATTCGTGGCTACTGGAATGTCTATATATTTCAATAACTTAGATTAATAAATCGGGACTGTGTAATAAACTGTGCAATGCGGTTTGGGGTCTTTG
>CAJASX010000109.1 GCA_903944725.1 uncultured beta proteobacterium | reverse complement strand
ATTTTTACAGGCGGTAACACACCCGTTGCATTCAATGCACCGTTCTGCGTCACAAATAAACTTCATTCTTGCCATGAGATTCTCCTGAATTTAGCTCGTTAATTTAGGTGCTTAGGCAAATTTTTCAATTTGGCACATGGTAGTTTTGGTTTCTTGCATCATCGTTACGCTGTCATAGCCGTAGGTCGTTGCAGTATTCACCGCCTCACCTAAAACAACTGGGCAAGCTCCTGTTGGGTAAAATTCGCGTAAATTCTTGCCTTCCCACCATCCCGCAAAATGGAATGGT
The DNA here is from genome assembly GCA_903944725.1 of uncultured beta proteobacterium. GTDB lineage: Bacteria > Pseudomonadota > Gammaproteobacteria > Burkholderiales > Burkholderiaceae > Polynucleobacter > Polynucleobacter hahnii. Next base: position 13,861 of record CAJASX010000109.1, on the reverse strand, counting down.
ACGAAAGCAGTATCTGGACCAACTCGCTCAGTAACCATCGCGCGCACTTTGATCTTGGCACCAGTAGGAGACTTCACCCAGACATAATCCCAATTTTTAATCCCACGACGAGCAGCTGCACCCGGATTTATTTCCACATAATTTTCTTGTTGAAGTTCTGCTAACCAAGGGTTAGAGCGAGTTTCATCGCCACCCCCTTCGTATTCAACTAAACGTCCAGAAGTTAGAATAATCGGGAACTTTTCATATAGTTTCTCATTCAAATTCTGCTGTTGCACAGTTAAGAACAAGGTTGGCAAGCGCCAGAAATTTTTCTTATCGGCCGATGTTGGATACTTAATCATCATATCGGGACGGGTGCTATACAAAGCTTCACGATGCTGTGGTATCGCATCAGGGAAATTCCAAACTACCGCACGCGCTTTAGCATTACCAAATGGATGACAACCATTTTTCATGACCACCCGCTGAATACCGCCTGATAAGTCAGTCTTCCAATTTTTGCCTTCAGCTAATTTTTGCTCTTCTGGTGTTAATTGGCTCCACCAACCTAGTTTCTTCACAAAAGCAGCATCAAACTCGGGATAGCCGGTGGTGATCGCAGAACCTTTGGAACATGAGCCATCTTCAGCTAAAAGGGTTTTACCGTCTTTTTCTACACCGAAGTTAGCGCGGAAATTGCCGCCACCTTCCATCAGGCTTTTACTGGTGTCATAGAGATTAGGTGAACCAGGATGCTTAATCGCTGCAGTGCCATAGCAAGGCCATGGCAAACCAAAATAATCACCAGTTGTATCGTAGCCACTAACTGGATCTTTGCCGCCACGTGACTTCAATGTTTTAGGATCAAAAACATTCATCATGCGCATATGGGCTTTTAGACGCTCGGGAGTTTGACCAGTGTAGCCAATCGTCCAGACAGCGCGATTAATTTCACCCAAAATCGACTCAGGCTCGGGCTCACGCCACGATTTACCAGCATATTTTGAATCAATCATTTTGTAGTTCACCGACAACTCTTTACCAAAACCAAGACGATCAGCTAAAGCTTGCATGATCACATGATCAGGTACCGACTCAAATAGAGGATCGATGACTTTTTCCCGCCATTGAATCGAACGATTCGAGGCAGTGACTGAGCCTTTAGTTTCAAACTGAGTCGTGGCAGGCAGTAAATACACTGCCCGATCTTTATTGACTTGCCCGCCAGCAGCAGGGGGCATTGCTGCCATAGCAGCAGTAGCACTGGGGTATGGATCTACTACCACCAATAACTCTAACTTATCCATCGCCTTTTTCATATCTAGGCCACGGGTTTGCGAATTCGGTGCATGACCCCAATAAAACACGCCTTTTACATTGGTGGCTTGATCAACCATGTCGCTTTTTTCAAGTACCGCATCAATCCAGCGCGATACTGTAGTGCCTGACTTTTCCATCATATCGGGCGCGTAGCGACCTTTAATCCAGTCGTAATCAACGCCCCAAACGGTCGCGTAGTGCTTCCACGAACCGGCGGCTAAGCCATAGTAACCAGGCAATGAATCGGGATTAGGGCCTACATCAGTAGCCCCTTGCACATTATCGTGACCACGGAAAATATTTGCGCCGCCGCCCGATCTGCCGATATTGCCAAGCGCTAATTGCAAAATACAAGAGGCTCGTACCATCGCATTACCAATGGTGTGTTGGGTTTGACCCATGCACCAAACGATCGTACTTGGGCGATTCTTCGCCATGGTTTCGGCAACTTTATAGACTTCCGCTTCAGGTACACCGCAAGCTAGCTCAACGTTGGCAGGCGTCCATTTCTCCATTACATCCTTACGTACATCATCCATCCCGTATACGCGATCATTGATGTATTTCTTATCTTCCCAGCCATTGTTAAAGATGTGATACAACACGCCAAATAAGAAAGGGATATCTGTTCCTGAGCGAATGCGCACGTATTGATCTGACTTAGCAGCGGTGCGGGTGTATCGTGGGTCAACCACCATTAATTTGCAGCCATTTTCTTTGGCATGTAGCATACTCAACATCGACACGGGATGCGCTTCAGCAGCATTCGAGCCGATATATAGTGCGGCTTTCGAATTCATCATGTCGTTATAACTATTGGTCATTGCACCATAACCCCAAGTATTGGCAACGCCAGCTACGGTGGTCGAGTGACAAATACGTGCTTGGTGATCGGTATTATTAGTACCAAAGAATGAGACCCACTTACGCATTAAATAAGCTTGCTCATTATTGTGCTTAGATGAGCCAATAAAAAATAAAGAATCTGGGGTTGATGTCGTGCGCAGCGATTTCATTTTTGCGGTAATTTCATCGAGCGCCTGATCCCAAGAAATCTTTTGGTATTTACCATCAACCAATTTCATCGGTGAACGTAAGCGGTAGTCACCGTGCCCATGCTCCCGCAAGGCTGCGCCCTTTGCACAATTTGCACCCAAATTAATCGGTGAATCAAAAACAGGATCTTGACGAACCCAAACCCCATTTTCAACTGTGGCATCGACCGCGCAACCTACCGAGCAATGAGTGCAAACAGTGCGCTTAACTTCTATCTTGCCAGCCTTGCCATCAATCATTGCCTTGGTATCAGCAGCATTGGCTTTTTGCAATAAATTCAATTGTGAAGCTGCAAGACCTGCGCCTACACCAATTCCAGAACGCCGCAAAAAAGTGCGTCGATCCATCGTTGGTACAGCAGCTTTTAAGCCACGTGCCAAGCTGCCAATTAAATGGCTTGACGTTTTGGAATTACTACCAGAAGAAGATGTTTTACGAACCAGGCTCATGTGCTACTCCAGAGAGAATTCTTATAGATTGATTGTGTAAAGATAAAATGATTAAATCAACGTTGATTCATAGTACTTTTTAATGTGGGCCGATAATTGGTAGCCGTTTGCTTTAGGGCCAATTGCACTACCGACCTCTTGAATAACTGCTTGTCCTAAGGGAGTTTGTGATACAACCGCAGCTGCACCTGCAGCAACGCCTGCAGTAAGAAAAAATGTTCGGCGCGATGGTATTGATGTGAGTTGGGCGGCATCCGCAGCGAGAATCGATTTATCTTTCATAGATTGTCCCATCTAATGTAAATGCAAAAAAGAATATTACGAAATGAGTGTAATGCTAATTGCTTTTTTGCGTGCAAGAACTTGTGGTAAGCGTAAACCCTAATTAATTTTTACAATCACAGCATGTCAAAGCCTTGAGCCTCTATCGCAAAAAATTCTCGCATTAAAAGAGCTACTGGTAAATAAAAATGGGTCTCGGGAGAGTTTTCTATTGCATCGCAACAATCTTCATACCAAGATCGTATATGGGTATTAAAGAATATTTTCTGATTCGTCAGATTAGAAACCGCAACATCATCCCCGGCAATTAAATAGCGCATAACTTCACATAAGGCAGCAAGGTGATCCTCAGTCTCAGAAACACTATCGGAAGCCTCTAGCCCAAAATTTTGTAAGGCTCTGCGCACCTCCACCAAGGGCTTTTCGTTTAAATGTCCTGCCATGAAATAAGAGCCATTAAGGAACACATTAGGCCTACCTACCCCAACAAAATTGGCATCATATTCTTTGCGCCAATCACCCGCTTGGCTATTTTTGGTCAAGGTCACTAAATTTAGCCATACGCTGGCTAAAGCAGTTGAATCATCTGGTTCTGTTGAAGACGCCGCAATACGATCCAATAAATCTTGCGCTGGCGGCCGATGCAGTAAGGCAGCTAATAGACCATAGAGGTCTGCACGAGCTAGGTCTTCGGCCAGACCAATCTCGCCCACTGTTGCTGGCGTGACCTCGGCCTTTTCCCCCGTTACTTTTTCTCCTTCTGCTTTTTGGGGTTCTTGGCTCATGAATCAGCTTTCATCATATCGACTACCCTGCAGTCACTGCACATTTTTAATCGATTCATCGCAGTACCCGAAAATGCCTCGTGTGTGCCAAGCTTTCCCAACATTAACTCCACCATTTTTAAGGTTCCAAAGGCCTTGCCACAACTAATGCAGTGATAAGGAGAGGTTTCATTGAGAGTCACCTTTTGTTTGCGTTGCTCCACACTCAATAAGCGTGGTAATAATTGCAAGGCATCTTCAGGGCAGGTTTGAACGCATAAACCGCATTGCACACATTGCTTTTCTAAAAACGCCAACTTTGGTTCATCGGGGTTATCTAATAATGCACCTTCTGGACAACTACCCACACAAGACATGCATAAAGTACATGCCGCTTGATTGATGGCAAGACCACCGAATAAAGAAGATGTGGGCAAAATTACGCCATCCAAGGGTAGTGGAGTTTTGGCTTGCTTCTCAAAATAAGTTAGTACAGCTTCAAGAGTTTCCCGTTTTTGATTGGCTAAGCCAAATGACGCCGGCGTACCTAAAGTAGGTAAAGCGCCGCGTTTGCGCATTAAACCAAATGCTTTACTGACAGTTTCCAGATCATCGCTGGAATGCGCCTCAATCATGCTGATGCGGGTTTCAGGTACATTTAGATTTAAGCCATAGGCCTGCAAAATGGCATTTCCTAAGGCAGCTTGCTGGGCAAGCGCCTGACGATAAGCTGGATCTTCACTACCAGTTAAAAGGATCTTTACCTCTGCAAAACCATAACTTAAGGCACTCAACCAAAGATCAATTCCAGTTGAGGCAATATTTTCAATACTTAAAGGCACAACAAAACTCGGCAGACCTTCATAAGACTTTGCTTGCAAGTGGGCTGCCCGACCCAAACTCTCGATGAGTTGTAAGCCTGCAGTGTGGCTAAGTAAGAGTAAGGTAGGTGCACTAGCTGCTAAATTTGCACGTGCAATCTCGGTAGTATAGGTTTTGCTTAGCGCCTTTAATTGCAAGCCCTGATATGGAACGCTCGGATAGTTGTAACGCATTGCACCTGATGGGCACACAGTTGAGCAAGCACCACATCCCATACATAAATTGGGATTAACCGCTACTTGGCCTTGGCCATTTTTGAAGACGGATTGAATCGCCGCAGTTGAGCAAACATCGATACAGGCAGAACAGCCCGTAACGCCATTGCGACCATGCGCGCAAATTTTTTCGTTATAAACAAAATATTTCGGTTTCTCAAATTCACCTACTAAACCAAGCAGTTTGGCAGCCGCTAATGATTGCTCAAAAGGATCAGCGCCAGGTGCTAAATACCCTTGAGGAGTTTGACTCATCGGCATACGAGGCGTAGTTCGCAAATCCATAATTAAATCAAATTCGCCGCTGCGCAAAGTATCGCTACGTGCAAACTGAATTGCTCCAATGCCCGCGCAGGCAGTAACACAAGCGCGATGTGATTTACAGCGCTCTAAATTAATTTGAAAAGAAGCATCAATTGCCTCTTCAGGGCAAACGGTCACACACGCGCCACAACGGGTACACATTTCAGGATCAATGGGATTAATTAAATTCCACTCAACTGTAAATTGACCTAAATAGCCGTTTAATTTAGATACCACACCACTATAGATTGGAAAATCGCGACTCAAGGGCAGTAGGCCCGCTTCAGTAGATAAAACACTTATATCAAGAGACGCACCTAATTTTTCAGCCCAAGGTAATGCTTGTATAGCTGGACCAATAATGAGCAGACGTCCTTGACTTTGAAACTCAACTACGGGCACTGGATCCGCCTGCGGTAACTCGGCTAAGGCCAATAGGGCCAATATTTTAGGGGTGGATTTTTTCGCTTCTTGAGTCCAGCCCGCAATTTCACGAATATTTACAAAACGCAGTGGGGCAACTATGGGTTTAGCTGATTGCTCCGCCAACTCACTAAATAAAGCACGTTCTTGCGTGCAAGCCACAATAATTGGCTCGGGCTCACCCAACGCCGTCAAAAATTGACCCACCTCTTGACGACACAAAGAGGTATGCATTGCAACACCCAGTGCTTTCGCATCGAGCGGCATTGTGCGGTTGCAATCACAGACTAATAACTTGGTCATGGTTTACTTTTACGTTTTTAGTTGGGGATCAAGCGGTGGTTTGCTTGGTTGAATCTCAGTTACTTCTTTCTTCGACTCTAGGGATGAGATAGTAGTAGACTCTTTATCTGTGGCCCCCTTATCGAGAACTTCTAATACAATTTTTTCTTTGGAGTCTTCTGGGGAGTCGTCCTTAGTCTCTTCTTCGGCCTTAAAAAGATTTAACATCTTTGACTGCACCAAGCGCCGCAGCATTTCCGGAGGAATGGGGTCTGGCTTAGAATAATCATCAATATAAATATCTAAACCATCCATAATGTTATAGCGGGGATCAGAAAATAATTTTTTCATCGCTGCTCGCTGCACATCAGGATCAACCCCGCTTTGCATAAAGACCGAAAAATCACCTTGCAGGTCTAGCTTCTCAACGTCTACCAAAGTGAGCTGAGGTAAAGCCTCCGCTTCTGATACTGGGTTAAGCGGGGCACTAAGCGGCGCAGCCCTATTAGCGCTTGTGCTTCTATGCACATCTGGCGTATTTTCAATAGACTTAGGTTTAGTCGATCGATCGGGGGATGATTTTGCTAGTGCCTCTGCTGGTGTTTGTGCTTTTACTTCTTCGCCAAGCGATTCTTGTTCAGCTTTACGTCGCGACCAGCGATTTAAAAAACCGTCTGCCATTATTCTCCCGCAGGGCGCACTGCGCCCTTAAACGATGCGGGCTTTTGACGCCGTTTTGGCTCGGGCTTATATGTTTCATCAACATACTCTTTAAGCCAAGTAACTTGCTCTGTATTCATGGGAATATTATCAACCGCTTCACCACCATCTAATAACCGCGCCGCTTCGTTGTAACTCACTAAAATACGATGCGGAATTGCCAATGCTTCATTGGCAACTATAAACTCTTGCGATTGATGATTTAAATATGCTTGTGGTTCTTCTTCTAAACGCCACATCACAAACCAGCATGGGCTTTGTGCCGAAATATTTAGGTAATAGCCTTCAGCTTCATCAGCAAATAAATTTAAATTAAAGCCCGTAAATAGCCAAGATTCACCCAAATCATTACGCTCTAAAAAGCGACCAACAATTTTTTGCGCGCTATTTGCCACTATATCCTTACCAAACTGTCCCAAATCTGGGATAACCTCTTGGGGAAACCAGCGATGACTAACCCATGGGTTAGTCATTTTTTGTTTACGCATAACAACTGCAAATTGCATTAATTCTCTCGTTTCCTGTAGACATTCTTCACTTAGTCAAAAACCTAATCGACGGTAATGCCTTTATCTTTAATTACCTTGGCCCACGCACTTGATTCTTTTGCCATATATTTTGCGAGCTCATCTCGCGACATGGGATTTGGCGTTAAGCCATGCTCGACTAAACTGGCAGCCACCTCTTTATCATTTAATACTTTGACAATTTCTAAGTTCCAACGATCTAATAAAACAGTTGGGGTTTTGCTTGGAGCAACGAAGGCATACCAATTAGTTGAATCAAAGCCAGGATAGCCAGATTCCGCAATCGTTGGCACATTGGGAAATAAGGGCGCTCTTTTAGCGCCTGTCGTAGCCAACGGAACCAACTTACCCGCTTTAATATGTGGTGCTGCCGACGCCAGCGCAGCGTAATAAGAAGAAACTCGCCCAGCCAATACATCAACCAAGGCTGGGTTACCGCCTTTATAAGGAATATGTACCACATCGATGCCGGCACGTAAGTTAAATAACTCACCCTGTAAATGCGAAGCTGATCCATTGCCAGTTGATGCGTAAGTTAATTTGCCTGGCTCTTTTTTAGCTAGGGCTACATATTCTTTAAGGGAACTCACGCCTAAGGTTGAAGGCACAACTAATATATTAGGAAAACTCATGCCCATCGTTAATGGCGCCAAATCTTTGACTGGATCATAGGGCAGCTTCATAAGATGCGGTGCAATAGTTAAGGGGCCAATCGAGCCCAACAAAATCATTGAACCATCTGCTGGACCAGTAGCAACGGTAGTATGCGCAATATTACCTCCTGCCCCCGGCTTATTGTCAACTAGGACCGTTTGACCAATATTTTCGCCAAGCTTTTTGGCAATTAAGCGTGCGCCTGTATCGGCAGCTCCACCAGCAGCAAAGCCCACTACCATTGTTACTGTTTTTTTCGGAGGAAATTCCTGTGCTAAGGTTATTGAGCTAAATAGCGCCATTAAAGATGGGACAAGAACTGCCATCAACCAACCTAATAAACTTGATTTTTTGCACATTACTGAAATCCCTCATTTAAGCCCATTATTTCCAATTACAAGCTATTTTAGGGTTTTTTTGTAGAATCGTAGAATTAACAATAGAATTTTCTATCCACTTAAATTAGAGGCTATCATGAAACACACAAACTCAAACTATACCCTTAGCTACTATTCCCAGTTATTTAGCTTAGTAATTACCCTTGTAATACTTTCTTTGGGTTCAAATGCATATGCGGCAACCGGCGCTGAAACTTATCAGCAAGTTTGCGCGGCTTGTCACACCACGGGCATCAATAATTCCCCTAAATTGGGTGATAAAACTCAATGGGGTAAATTAATTAAAGAAGGACAAGTCCCCATTACTGCTGATGGTTACTATGGTGTTCGCGCCATGCCAGCGCGGGGAGGCAACCCCAATTTAACTGTAGCCGAATTTGCTGCCGCAGTAGTTTTTCTAGCAAATCAAGCGGGCGCAAAATGGCAAGATCCTGATCAGGCGATGCTAAAAGCAATCAATGATCGTTTAGCCAAAAAACAAGCCCAGGCCGCTAATAAAAAATCTTAATTTGTTGAGCCATCATGATCACGCAACTACCTTGTATTGAAATTGAAACTGCGCCAAATCCGCAAGCTGCAGTAATTTGGCTGCATGGTCTTGGTGCAGATGGCAATGATTTTGCCTCAGTCGTCCCCCAACTTGATTTAACAGGCTGCTTACCAATTCGCTTTGTATTTCCTAGCGCACCTAGCATGCCCGTGACTATTAATGGCGGTTACGTGATGCCTGCTTGGTACGATATTGCTGCACCCGATTTAACTAATCGTCAAGATGTAAATGGCATTCAAAAATCAGCTCTCGCAATTGCTGCTCTCATTGATCAAGAAATGAAGCGTGGCATACCCTCTAACAAAATAGTGCTTGCCGGGTTTTCACAAGGCTGTGCGATGGCCCTCTATATTGGTTTAAGTTTTCCGCAACCCCTGGCAGGCATCATGGCTCTTTCGGGGTATTTGCCCCTCGCAGAAAATTTTCTCAGCTTTAGAAATATGGCCAATTTCAATACCCCTATTTTCATGGCACATGGCGTTTGGGATCCCGTGGTCATTCCTCAGCGGGGAGAAGATTCTCATGCTTTACTCAAACAACATGGCTACCAGGTCAATTGGCAAGCCTACCCAATGGAACACTCGGTTCATCCAACTGAGCTAGCTGATATATCTCTATTTCTACAGGAAGTACTCGCAGCTGCTTAATTCGCGTCTTACAAGCAATTAACAATTATCAGTTGGGCACGCCTTAATACAATTTTGCCGCTTCATTGCGCAACTATTTTTTGCTACCAAATCAGTTGCTTTTTCCATGCATAGATTATTGTTCATATCACACTCACGCACACACCCTTGGTCTTTATTGCCCATATCAACATTGGGCGCAGAGGTGCCGCAAGCGCTTAAGGTAAATAGACAGATCGCGCTAACACAAATAAATTTATTCAAGTACACAATAATTCCTAGATCTACTGTTAAGAGGCATTTTTATGCGCACTTTAATCGATGAACATATTTTCTATTAAGATTTAATATTATCTATTAATTAATTCAAGCTTGTGAAACCCTTATATCTAATATGAATAACCCTTTCTGTAGTAGGCTTACAGTTTTTGTTATTGGCTTGCATCTCTGTTTATTTGGCGCCAGTGTTTATGCGGGGCTAAAAGAGGATCTGAATGATGGTCATCATGTGCTGATGATGCGCCATGCCGATGCACCGGGTATTGGTGATCCCCCGGGCTATAAGCTAGATGTATGTGAAACCCAGCGGAATTTAGGTGAACGGGGTCGAAAGCAGTCAGAACTTATCGGCCTTTGGCTAAGCAAACAAGGCATTCATAAAGCCCAGGTCTTCGCAAGCCCATGGTGTCGCTGTATTGATACAGCAAAATTACTAAAAAAGGGTTCCGTCACAATTGAAGCATCGCTCGGTTCTTTTTTTGATGAAATGCATCTAGAAAAAACCCAAACTCAGGCACTCGAGGACTTCATTAAAAACACCCTAGCTAAGCAATCACAGACGCCTTTAATTTTGGTGACTCATCATGTGAACATTCAAGCATTTACTGGCAAAGTTGTAAATGTCGGTGATATGGTCTTAGTGAAAGTAGATAAAGCGGGCCGCTATCTCAGCCATACACATTACTCTAGTCCGCTGCCATAACAATCGGTTCAATTACATCGAATTGCGGAAATGAAAGATCTCCTGATCAATTTTATCCAAGTTAATCGCCCCTTCTCGTGGGTGTTCAATATCGAGGATCAGGGCAATTGTCGCCACCATCGTGATAATAAACACTACCGTTAAAAGCCAATCCCGGCGTTCTTCAATACCCATGATGTAACCAGCTATCAAAGATCCGACAAACGCAAGTAAAAATAATAATGCCCACATAGCCGGTGGCGGATGCATCTTCATTGCAGCGCGCTGGAAATCAGAGGCATCAAGCATTGCAGTAATGGCTGGTAGAATTTTTGCAGCCAACAATTTATCTGCAAAGCTTAAAGAACTTATGGTATTCACCGATTTAATTGCGCCCCGCCAAATCTCATTACCAACCTCTACGCGCTGCTGAAAAATCTTCGCCTGATCTTCTAAATTCATTGGTTTTTTATAAACCTGAAGTCGTAAATCAACATATTTTTTAAATAAAGCCCTTAACTTTGGTTGATCTTCTACTTTCAGTAAGTCGATAGTTAAATAAGCGCTACCAATTGTGGTGAGCTCACTCATGATTAAGTCTCTACGCTTGTCAAACCGATCGGAAGCTCCAGAAAAGCTAATAGCAATGACTAAAGCCAACAAACCAAAAATTGCCGCCATGAACGTATCGCTCGCATTGATCTTACTAGCTTTGTATTTTGCTCTAGCACTACGTCCAACTCGCCAACCAATCTCCACCATTAATCCCATGCCAAGAATTAAGGCAATGGCAATGATATGATTATCAATAATGTAAATTCTTAAGGCGTCGTTCATTTTTAATTTAAGTACTAAGTACTAGTTAGATGTCTAGATACTATCGCTTGTAAATCTTTAAAACTTTAAAAACTCGCTTTCACTCCAACCATGATACTCCGGCCCGGTTGAGGAGCGTAAAGCCGCACTGGCATCGGAGTAGTAGCATAACGGATATCTTGATTTAACAGATTTTTCAGGACCATATATGCTGTCCAATTAATTTTATTAATTTTTTCTGTGTACGACACTCCCCCGTTTAATAGGCTATAACTTGGGGTTGGGCCAATTTCAAAGGAGGCTAGACGAGTTTGCTGTAAACCGTATATATACGTAGCATTAGTCAGCCAACCGCCAGTCCGATGCGCTAACTCTAGACCCATTTTTGGCGCTGGTTGTAGAGGTAAATTTCCGCTAATTTGGCCGCCGCCATTAAACGTACCATAAGTTACATCACCAAAAAGACGGCCAGCGACACCTTTTTGATTCCAGTTATATGTTAATTCTCCCTCCGCTCCCCGAATGGTGGCATTAGCCTGTGACGACTGTACCACTGAAAAGTTTTCATTTGAGGGACTATACGCACCAGTAAAAAATCCATAAATATAATTAGAAAACATATTTTGATAAACACTGGCTTTACCGCGTAATAAGCCAACCGTCTTTTGAATATTTATCTCAAGATTACGAGATGTTTCGGTTGAAAGATTCGAATTACCAACATCAAATGTGGCAGTGGCATCATGGGGCCCATACGAATACAGCTCTTGAGCACTTGGCGCTCTTTGCGAAACTGTAAAAGCCATTCCCAAGCCATAACCCCCCGTAAAATTCCACATTCCACCTGCAGAATAGGATAAAAGATTAAAGTTACGATTTTGTAGGGTAGGTGCTGTAGGGCTTGGGCTGCCATTTTGACTTGTAAAATCAATATCCGTCGGAAACTCGGTCGACAGATTTGGATTTTGCGCAACTAAGTTATAGCGTGCACCCAAACTTGTTTGTAAAGCCCCAAAACGACCCTCTTCAATCCAAAATAAAGAATTTGAATTAGTTTTAGTGGGCGGCACAATAGCATAGTTATTTGACTGCAAATCGGTGGCGTTTAAGTTCGCGCCAGTAAATTGAACGCCAACAGTACCTTTCCAGCCAGCAATTTCTTTATGGGCTAATTCAAGTCTTGCCTCATTCGCCTTATTGCTCCATTGGGTAAAGGCTTCGCCATTATTGTTATATTCAGTATGCAGATAATTAATATTTGCCGCATTAAATTTAAATGAGGAAAACCCCGCAAATGGATCGCGGGTTTGATGGCTAAAGTCGTAGCGATTCTGTGATTGCTGAATAAAACCGCCCTCACTGGTTGGTGTGCCGTAGTTATGATTAAGGCGTTCAACTGAAATACCGCTATAGCCCGAATTGCCAATGTAAGATGCGCCTAATCCCAAGTTATTTTGGTTGCTAAATGAAAATGGTAGCTTACCGCTGTATGGAACGTTTACTGGCTCGCCAGGATTAATCGCCCAATTGGCATTCGGGCCTCCTTGCTCAGCATTGCCTGGTATTGCATAGTTATTGGCGTTATTGACTGCCGTATCTAAATGCAATGCAACCGAGCCGATGGCAGTATCTACTTCTAAAGAAGCCGCCTTCCCCTGGTTAACACTTTCCAAGCTAGTGTTAATAACACCCGTTGTGGCATCGGGTAAATTAGTCAAGATACGGTCATTGACAATATTGACTAGACCACCGCTTGAACCGGAACCATACAATAAGGCTGCAGCGCCACGTAAAATTTCAATTTGCCGTGCATTTTGAATTGGGCTTGCTACTGCATGATCAGCAGAAATATTCGATACGTCGCCAACGGATATCCCATTTTGTAAAATTTGTACTCTTGGGCCATCTAAACCTCGTATCACTGGTCGAGAAGCTCCTGAACCATAACCCGTTGCAGATACACCCAATTCATTTGCCAAGGTTGCGCCAAGCGAAGCCCCCAGTTTATTTTGCAATTCTTCACCAGCCAAAATTTTTGTCGGCGTCAAAATGCTTTGGCCGCCTTCACGAGAGCCGGTCACATCAACTTGTAAAGCATTAGCAGCTTGATTTTGCGCTAGTGCCAATGTATTCATACTCGCCAAAGCTAAAGCAAGTGTAATTTGACTTACTTTAAAATATTCCATGAATTTCCCCAATAACGTTATCGCCGAGCGATAACTAAAAAAGGCTTACCCTTAAAAGGCTAAGCTGCTTCTAAATTGCGTTACAGGGTAATAAAAGGCGGGGCTTGAGATTGATAAGGCCAAAGCGTAATTTGTTTGGCCAGAGAAATAAAAGCTGTTACAGGTATAGCAATAGCTTGCAGATGCGCATGAATACTAAACTGTGGTGAAGTAAAGCAAGCACTTAAGAGTAAGGAATCAAATAATTGACATTCACTTTTTGTTTCGTCTGGATGCTCAGCGCTTGAATGCGTTAAATCGCAAGTGCTTTTGGCCTGTTCAGAGTCTGCAGAGTGTAAATGTGATGGATGTTTAAACAGCTCGCTCAAATATTGAGTTTGTTTATTCAGCCCAGCATGTTCAATGTTGTGATAAAAGCCTAGCCACTGCGCGCCCACAATTACCAGCGCCACTAAGCTTGAAAGT
>CAJASX010000108.1 GCA_903944725.1 uncultured beta proteobacterium | reverse complement strand
GATCTCCATCCCATCATCCAAGACCATGACATTGATGCCTTGCCCTTTAATGCCTTGCTTATGCACTGCCTCAACATTTAAATCTGTAAAACCATCAGCAACAAGGGGATATCCAGCAAAGAAACTTTGCGCAGCATTTAAAGCCCATTGATAGGTATATAGGGGTTCTGTAGCGCCTGTTTGGCAGGCATAGGGGCCAGTTTCAGAACAGGAAGAAATAGTGTCGACACTGCTACCTCCACAGGCAACCAGTTGTGTGCCCACAATAAAAATTACTAAGGAAGAAAAGATACTATTTTTCAAGACAATTCCTAGGAGTTCACCCGATTATACAAAGCTATTTTTTAGCAGTAATAGTATGAGTAAATTCTTTACCTTACGACAAAATTAAAATAAGAGTCTGGAAAAGGTTCATTTTCAAGGGTGAAATGCCACCATTCCATCTCGTATGGCTTGAACCCATATTTCAGCATAAGTGTTCTTAGCAGCAAACGGTTGGCGCTTTGCTCTGCTGATACGCCACCATATTTTGGCCATGACTCGAGCCCAAAGAAATCAAATTTAGTTCCCATATTTAGCGCTTCAGGTGGTGACGTCGACGAAATAATAGTCAAATCGACGGTGCTGCCCCGACTATGCCCTGAACGTCCGGCAATGTACCCCTCAGAAAATAAATTATCTTTTGCAACTTGGGGATAAAACTCAGCTTTTGTGCGAGTATCGGCGATATCCTTTGCCCAAACGACAAAGTCATCAACTGCCCTTTGTGGGCGGTAGGCATCGTAAAGCAATAATTCAAGTCCGAAGGGTTTGAGATCAGCCTGAACCCTTGAGAGCGCCTTGGCAGCTTGGGTAGTTAGGACTGCTCGATGGGTAACATATCCGATGATGGGGCGCCCCACAAAATTGTTGCTACCTGCATACTTCAGGTCAACTTGAATGCCTGGAATCTCATCATCAATATAAACAAACCCGACAGGCAACGCCCATGCTACCGATGTAATACAGAGGGTGGCAATAGACACCCAAAATCTAGGTCGCAGAACTTTCAATGAGTAGCAGTAAATTATCTAAAAAAATAATTATTAGCTAACTTACCCAGCTGAGCAGGAATAGCAGTCACCCCCCGTTGAACAATAGAACTTAATTTCGGAACATCCACAAGCCATGAGACTCATGGTGACCAGCACTAATACCAAAAGCTTTAAACAAGCGCGCATCATTTTTCCTTGGTTGCTATGACTAAATGCTATTGAATAACTATAAGGTGAATTATTAGGTCCTTCTAAATCACTTAAGCAAGAAAAATTATACTATCACTATAAAAAGTTAATCGATGACAATAGCCACAAGGGCTGTAGCTGCTCCAGCACCAATGGCAGGAATTCCCCAGCGCTCTAATGGGGATAAAGCATCCCCTGTAATTACTTCAACAGGTATATCGCTAATTTCTAATAATTGCGCGGTGGTCGAGTTTTCAAACAACCGACTGAGTGAGTTTTTCTTGGAAACGCCAAGCACAATACGGGTGCATTCAAGGCGCTCAGCCTCATCACGAATAGCGATACCTTTATCACCGCAAACATAAGTATATGAAAATTCTACGTCACTTTTAGCAAGATATTCAATGGTTGATGTCACGGCTAATTTTGCTCGCTCGGCATGCCACTCATTTATCGTTTGTCTGCTCAAGAATTTACTAATATGTCTGTATAAAATAGGCTGAACATTGCAAAGATGAAAATGCGTACTCGGATCTTTTCCGTACACTCTAAGTGCGTACTTTACTGCCAAATCAGAATTTTTTGAACCGTCAACGGGGATCATTATTTTATTCATCATATTTCCTTTTAGTTTAAGAGACTGTGTAACTGATGCTTCATTGCCAGACTTAGGGGTTGCGAGCGCTGGAGCGATTAATGGCTCTAATGCAAGCCTACTTTTAACAAAACCACTAAACAGAACACCTAAAATAACTGTGGCTTGTATGACATATTCCAGATTAGGATTTTTAGCTACTAACCAAGTATTAACTACAGGTTCAGAAGTCATCATCTTTCCTGCCGTCCAGGCTAGAACCCCCGCTCCTAGATACGTAACTTCAGGAAACCGCGAAACTAATTTTAATATTTGCGTTGACCCCCAGATCACTATTGGAATACTGATGATCAACCCTAAAATGACCAGTAGATAATTACCATGAGAGGCCCCAGCAACCGCCAGGACATTATCTAAGCCCATTACAGTATCTGCAACAATGATAGTCTGCATTGCACCCCAAAACTGAGCTGAGGAATGATCTTGCTGGGAAGATTTTTCTTGGGCTGGGTTTAATAAACGGTAGGCAATCCAGATTAGGAGTAAGCCTCCAAAAAACAGTAATCCTGGAACCTTTAATAGATAGACAACTGTTAGCGTCATCGCACTTCTTACTGCAATGGCACCTATCGCGCCCCAAATAATTGCTTTCTTGCGCAGATGCGCTGGTAAATTTCGGGCCGCCATCGCAATCACAATGGCATTATCACCAGCCAAGACCAAATCAATTACTATAATTGCTAGTAATGCTGAAAAAAACTGAGGGCTAAAAAATTCCATTTTAATTTTTTCGATCTATAAAAAAGCTAGAAATGCCATGAACTTCAATAGGGTTAATTTAGACTATATTAGTGTTAGTAAAAAGAAGGTATATATTGAAAATAACTTCGTAAAAAACTGAATATGACTACTCCCTTTAAATATCAACATCTTTATTATTTTTGGGTGATAGCCAAAGTAGGTAGCATGTCTAAAGCAGCCGAAAATCTGGGGCTGGCGATTCAAACCATTAGCGTTCAAGTTCATGAGTTAGAAAAATCACTCGGTTTCTTGCTTTTTAAGCCTGCTGGGCGTGGAATCGCTCTCACTGAGGCGGGATTTGCAGCGCTAAAAATAGCCGACCAAATTTTCTCGCTTGGCCAAAAACTTCCTGAGTTACTTAAGGATGCTGCAAGGTTTTCGCAAAATAAAATCATTATTGGCGTGGCTGAGGGATTACCAAAACTTATTACTCGGCAACTTCTACAACCTATTTTGGAAAAAAATACTGTCCAGCTAATTGTCCATGAAGGTAAGTTTGATGATTTATTAGCAGAGCTTGCGCTTCATCGGCTAGATCTTATGTTGGCAGATCGTCCAGCACCTAGCAATAAGAATCTAAATGTTTATAGCAAGGAACTTACAAAATCATTAATTGCTTGGTATGCTCCGAAAAAATTATTGAGAGAGGCTAAAAAAGAATTCCCCAAGTGCCTAAATAATTTGCCAATTCTTTTGCCCACCTCTCATTCAATTGTTCGCCTTTTAGTTGATCAATGGTTTCTTAACTCCAATATATCGCCAAATGTTATTGGTGAATTTGAAGATAGCGCCCTCCTCAAGACCTTTGCTGCTAATGGATTGGGAGTCTTTCCAGCGGGCAAGTTAATTCAAAAAGACCTTAAAGAATCTTATGGCATTGAGTTGTTTGGCATCTGCGCAGATATTTTTGAATATTTTTACGCTATAACAGCAGAGAAGAAGATCCAACACCCTCTAGTACAGACAATCGTAAATCAGTAAGCAGGTAAAACTATACCTGATTTTTGCTAGCCTATAAGGCTACTTAAAACAATATCTGAATTACCAAGATGCACCAAATTTTTTACGCAATTCATCTATTTGCGACTCTGTCAACGAAGCAATAGATTTTTTACTTAAACATACTAGCTTTGCTGTTTCTTCAAGTTCTTCCAAAGTTGCCATCGTTGCGCTGGGAGAATCATGCCATACGTTTGGGCCTAAACGCTCAAGCATTACGGCATGAATAATTTGCTTATTCCGCCCATAAGTAGTAATGGTTTGAGCAACCTCATCTGCAATCCTTGGGCTGCCTGGATGATCATATGAAATGAGAGGAACATGGCCAACTTTCATAACAAAGTAGGGGGTAATTGGTGGTAATAACTCGGCGGTATTAACCTGTAATGCCAAACTGACGCAGTAGCTACTGTGGGTATG
>CAJASX010000107.1 GCA_903944725.1 uncultured beta proteobacterium | reverse complement strand
CTATTAACAGCAGGCTTAGCTCAGACAGAGATTTATTTTCAAGGAATGCGCGTAAGACCTTCTAATCCTGCAGCAAAAACACTGATTTTAGAAGAAGCAAGTTTTTAGATTGCTGATTCGTTAACTTCGCCAGTACGAATACGAATAACTTGCTCAACCGAGGTGACAAAAATTTTGCCATCACCAATTTTGCCGGTATGCGCTGCTTTCGTAATTGCTTCGATAACCCGCTCGACTGAGTCATCAGCCACGACCACTTCAACCTTTACTTTTGGTAAAAAGTCGACCACATATTCTGCGCCACGATACAGTTCGGTATGACCTTTTTGCCGCCCAAAACCCTTGACTTCAGTAACAGTTAGGCCGGTCACTCCCACCTCTGCCATGGCTTCACGCACTTCATCAAGCTTAAACGGTTTAATGATCGATGTAATAAGCTTCATCAAATTCTCCTCAATAGATAGAGCAATAATACCCTTAGATGCAGCAACGCTGGGTAGCTAATTAGGGCAGGTACTTAGGCACGAAATGCTGAAGTAATGGGATAACGCCAATCACGGCCAAAGGCGCGGTTGGTAATGCGTATACCTGGCGGGGCTTGGCGCCGTTTATATTCATTCAGCTTAATTAGACGGGTTACTTTTTCTACACTAGCTGGATCAAAACCCGCTTCGACAATTTCAGCAAGCGATTGATTATGTTCCATGTAGCGCTCTAAAATTGCATCGAGCACTTCGTAACTTGGTAGACTATCTTGATCGGTCTGGTCGGCGCGTAATTCGGCTGATGGTGCGCGAGTAAGAATGCGCTGCGGAATAATTGGACTTATTCCATTACGATAGTGACAGAGTCGATATACTAAAGTTTTAGCAATATCTTTTATAACGGCAAAGCCGCCTGCCATATCGCCGTAGAGGGTACAGTACCCGACTGCCATTTCACTTTTATTGCCAGTAGTTAGCACCAAGCGCCCGGTTTTATTTGAGAGCGCCATGAGTAAAGTGCCCCTCACTCGTGCTTGAATATTTTCTTCAGTTGCATCGAGCGCTAAACCAGCGAATTGTTCCGCTAGAACTTCTTCCAACGCCGCGACTGGTTTGCCAATCGGAATTTCATCGTATTGCACACCAACGTTGTGAGCAAGCTCTCGGGCATCGAGCCAAGAGATATCTGCTGTATATGCTGATGGCATCATGATTGCCCGGACTTGTTTGGCACCCAGTGCATCTACTGCAATAGCTAGTACTAGCGCTGAATCAACGCCGCCGGAAAGACCAATAATCACGCCAGAAAAATGATTTTTTTGCACATAATCGCGCACTCCAAGCACTAGCGCTGCATAGATTTGAGCCTCAAGCGCATCTGCTTTAGCGGGCCCAGAATTAACATTGTTTTGTTGCTCGGAAAGCGGTTCTCCGTTTGCCTGTAGGTTGATTAATCCCAATTCAGATTTAAATTGCGGCAGTATCAATACCAAATCTCCCAAGGTGTTTAGCACAAACGAACCACCATCAAAGACCAATTCATCTTGGCCGCCTACTAGATTGACATAAACTAAGGGGAGTTTTGTCGCACTTACTTGTTGCCGTAAAACATCCATGCGCAAGGCATTTTTTTCAAGGTGATAGGGTGAGGCATTTAATACGGCGAGTAGCTGAGCCCCCGCCTTTTTTGCTTGCATAGCAGGACCCGCATGCCAAGCATCCTCACATATTAGTAAACCAATAGTTAAGCCATCTACTTCAAATACGCATGGTGAATTACCAGGTACAAAGTAACGGACCTCATCGAATACTTCGTGGTTCGGTAATTGTTGTTTGGCATAGCAGGCGATGATTTTTCCATCTCGCAAGACCGAGGCACAATTTTGCAAGCCTGCCTCAGTACCTTGAGGGTGTCCTACCACCACTGTTAGGCCAGAGTACGCAGCAAGTTGAGCACAAAGCGTCGTTAGTTGATTTGTGGCTGCAGTAATAAACGCTGGACGTAATAAAAGATCTTCTGGGGGATAACCAGTTAAGCCGAGCTCGGGCGTTAGTAGTAGTTTGGCGCCTGCAGCATGGGCTGCCAGCGCTGCGCCAGCAATTAAAGCCGCATTGCCCTCTAAATCGCCTAATTTAGGATTTAGTTGCGCTAAAGCAAGTTTTATCAAGCCTTTTTTTCCTCTTGATAGCGTTTGACACCTGCAAGAATTTCTTGGTGGGCTTCGGCTACGCCCCCCCAACCGCTCACTTTGACCCATTTACCTACTTCTAAGTCTTTATAATGCTCAAAAAAGTGCTTAATTTGGTTGAGGCGCAAGGGGTTCATATCTGCTGGCTTTTGCCAATGGGTATAAATCGATAAAATACGGTCTTCTGGCACAGCTAGCAGTTTGGCATCATTCCCAGCCTCATCTTCCATCTGCAAGAGACCGATAGCTCTACAGCTGACTACCACCCCAGGAATCAGTGGGAAAGGGGTGATTACCAGCACATCGACGGGGTCTCCATCGCCAGCAATGGTTTGGGGAATATAGCCATAGTTACAGGGGTAATGCATTGCAGTGCCCATAAAGCGATCAACAAAAATTGCCCCCGTTTCCTTGTCTACCTCATATTTAATGGGGTCTGCGTTCATCGGAATTTCAATGATCACATTAAAGTTGGTAGGGGAATTCTTACCTGGGGTTACATTATCAAGGCTCATGTGGGTTTTTCCGGAAAAAATTAGTGGATACCCTGATATTAGCAAAGTGAGAAGGTATAGTTTGTGTTGGATACTTCTAGGATTCGTTTTTTTGGAGATTTAAGTTATGAGTAATGTCACATTGGGTCTGTATTTTTCTTTAGTTTGCGGCGTGATTGCCGTGCTGTATGGCTTTTTTATGCGGCGCTGGATTTTGAAGCAAGATACTGGCAACGCCAAAATGGAAGAAATTGCCGCGGCAATTCAGCAGGGCGCTGCAGCCTATCTCTCACGCCAGTACAAAACCATTGCGATTGTCGGAATCGTGCTGACGATTTTGATCGCCCTATTTTTAGACATTGCTACGGCCATGGGGTTTGTGCTTGGCGCAGTGTTATCGGGCGGTTGCGGTTTTATCGGCATGAATGTGTCGGTACGAGCTAATGTGCGTACGGCACAGGCCGCTACCGTCGGCATGAATGAAGCGCTAAACGTGGCCTTTAAAGGTGGCGCTATTACTGGCATGCTGGTGGTTGGCTTGGGTCTTCTAGGCGTCGCCTTGTTTTTCATGTTCCTGATTTCCATCGGTGGTGGCCAAGATCTCTCGGCGGTATTGCATCCCTTAATTGGTTTTGCCTTCGGTTCTTCGCTTATTTCGATTTTTGCGCGTTTAGGGGGCGGCATTTTTACTAAGGGCGCCGACGTAGGAGCCGACTTAGTGGGTAAAGTTGAAGCCGGGATTCCTGAAGATGACCCTCGGAACCCAGCAGTGATTGCCGACAACGTGGGTGATAACGTAGGCGATTGCGCTGGTATGGCAGCTGACTTATTTGAAACGTATGCAGTGACCTTAATTGCTACCATGGTGTTGGGTGCAATGATCGTTCCGGGTGCGCCCTTTGCGGCAATTATTTATCCCTTGGTCTTAGGCGGTATTTCGATTATTGCTTCGATCATTGGCTGCTCATTTGTGAAAGCTACACCTGGCATGAAAAATGTGATGCCAGCACTGTATAAAGGTTTGGTCGTTGCGGGCGTGCTTTCCTTAATTGCATTTTATTTTGCTACCCAAATAATTATGCCCGATGATGCTTTAGGTATTCCTGGTAGTCAATGGCGTTTATTTGGCGCTACGGTTGTAGGTCTGTTGCTCACTGCGGGTTTAGTGTGGATTACTGAGTACTACACGGGTACCGATTTCAAACCAGTGAAGCACATTGCTGAAGCATCGACTAAAGGTCACGGCACGAACATTATTGCTGGCTTAGGCATTTCAATGAAGTCAACCGCTATCCCTGTAATTTTTGTTTGTATCGCGATTTATGCGGCGTATTGGCTAGCTGGTATTTTTGGTATCGCGATTGCGGCTACCTCTATGCTCTCGATGGCTGGAATTGTGGTGGCCCTTGATGCTTATGGCCCAATTACCGATAACGCGGGCGGCATTGCCGAAATGGCTGGCTTGCCCCAAGCCGTGCGTGATATTACCGATCCTTTAGATGCGGTTGGTAATACTACTAAAGCAGTGACTAAAGGGTATGCGATTGGCTCGGCTGGTTTAGCCGCTTTGGTTTTATTTGCTGATTACACTCATGCTCTTGAATCGATTGGCCAACAAGTCACTTTTGATTTATCAAATCACTTGGTAATTATTGGCTTATTTATTGGCGGCATGATTCCTTACTTATTTGGTGCGATGGCGATGGAAGCAGTGGGTCGTTGCGCTGGTGCAGTGGTCGATGAGGTACGTCGTCAGTTCCGTGATATTCCCGGCATTATGGATGGCACAGGTAAGCCTGAGTACGGCAAAGCTGTTGATATGCTGACCTCAGCTGCCATTAAGGAAATGATTATTCCTTCACTCTTGCCCGTCATTATTCCTATTGTGGTTGGTCTGTTATTAGGGCCAGCTGCCTTAGGTGGCTTGTTAATGGGCACGATCGTGACAGGCCTGTTCGTGGCGATTTCAATGTGTACGGGTGGCGGTGCTTGGGATAATGCCAAGAAATATATCGAAGAAGGTAATTTTGGCGGAAAAGGTTCTGAGGCTCACAAAGCCGCAGTTACTGGTGATACCGTTGGTGATCCTTACAAAGATACCGCTGGACCAGCGATTAATCCGTTGATCAAGATTATCAACATCGTGGCTTTATTGATTGTGCCTTTGTTACCAGTCATGCGCTAACAATAAGAGGGGCAAGTTTTACTCAAGCCCCTCTAAGTAACGCTGAGCATCCAGTGCGGCCATGCAACCTGTACCCGCACTGGTAATTGCTTGACGATAAATGTGGTCTTGCACATCACCAGACGCAAATACACCAGGAATATTAGTGGCAGTAGCGTTACCTTGTAAGCCCGAATGGGTTTTGATGTAGCCGTTATGCATCTCAAGTTGACCAATAAATAATTCGGTATTGGGTTTATGACCAATGGCGATAAACGCGCCAGTAAGCGCGATATCCTCGGTATTGCCATCTGCTTGACGAATACGCACACCTGTAACGCCTTTTTCATCACCCAATACTTCTTCTAAGGTGCAATTGAGTTTGAGCTCGACTTTTCCTTCGGCTACTTTAGCCATCAGTCGATCATTCAAAATGGGCTCAGCACGAAATTTATCACGTCGATGAATCACCGTCACTTTTTTAGCAATGCCAGTAAGGTAGAGCGCTTCTTCAACCGCAGTATTGCCGCCACCAACCACACAGACATCTTGATTTTTATAAAAGAAGCCGTCGCAGGTTGCGCAACCTGAAACGCCACGTCCCATAAAAGATTCTTCACTGGGTAAGCCTAGATATTGGGCAGATGCGCCCGTGGCGATGATTAAGGCATCACAGGTATAGGTGCTAGAGTCGCCAACTAGGCGAATCGGCTTTTCTTGTAAGGCAGCCGTATGTATGTGGTCAAAAATAATTTCGGTATTAAAGTGCTCGGCATGCTTTAAAAAGCGCTCCATGAGCTCTGGGCCTTGCACGCCAGTCGGGTCGGCAGGCCAATTTTCGACATCAGTGGTGGTCATTAGTTGACCGCCCTGCGCCAAGCCAGTAATCAGGGTGGGTTGCAAGTTAGCACGGGCTGCATAGACTGCAGCGGTATAGCCTGCAGGGCCAGAACCGAGAATGAGGACTTTGCTATGTTTGAGATTCGTTGTATTCATCCCTAAATTATAGGTTTCCTTGCGGTAGGGGTGTTTACAATCAAGGAAATATGGCTCGAACCGTTTATCCACCAACTAACTCATCCCCTCCGCCTAACTCTAGCGGGCAGGGCCGGATGCCCCGCCTGCTCTTAGAGGCGCGGTGGTTTGTTTCACTTGGTTTATGCCTAGCGCTCTTTGCGATTTTGGTTAGTTATTCCAAGTCAGATCCTGCTTGGTCACACGCTAGTTTCGATATTCCGACAAATTTAGGCGGGCGGGCAGGGGCTTGGGTTGCTGATTTAATGTTTTATGTGTTTGGCATCTCAGCCTTTTGGTGGGTGGCGTTGTTTGGCAGGCGGGTATTTTCAGGCTGGAAAGAGTTGTGGAGCACACCGATGCCTTCTGACCCCGATGCAAAACCCGACTCCTTGCTACTGCGTTGGCTAGGCTTTGGCCTGACTTTACTTGCCAGTATGGGCTTAGAGTCAATTCGTTTGCATTCCTTGACTATTGCCTTGCCTAGACCCCCTGGCGGAGTTTTGGGTGAGTTAATTGGTGACCCCTTACAAATGGCCGTTGGCTTTACTGGTTCAACCCTCATTTTGCTATTTGCCTTGTGCGCCGGTTTATCACTCTTTCTGCATTTTTCTTGGCTTACATTAGCTGAGCAAGTGGGCCGTTTTATCGAGCTTAGCTTTCGGCGTTTACGCGAACGACGAGAGAGCGAAGTCGATCGCAAAGTGGGTGAGCAAGCAAGTGTTGAGCGTGAAGAATTTGTTGAAGAAGTGCGCGGACGAATTGAAATTATGACGCCAGTACAAATTGTGCGTAGTGAACCCGTGATCGCCCAAAGCGTTCGAGTGCAACGCGAAAAGCAACAACCTCTTTTTATTGATATTCCAGATTCCGAATTACCACCGCTTGCACTTTTAGACGCTGTGCCCGAGGCCAAAGAAACCATTTCTGCTGAGGTAATGGAATTTACATCGCGCCTCATTGAGCGCAAGCTCGATGAATTTGGTGTTGAAGTGAAAGTCATTGCCGCCTATCCTGGCCCTGTAGTTACGCGTTATGAAATTGAGCCTGCGATTGGCGTAAAAGGTAGTCAAATCGTTAACTTATCGCGCGACCTTTCGCGATCTTTGGGGCTGGTGAGTATGCGGGTGGTGGAAACCATTCCCGGTAAGACTTGTATGGCTTTAGAGTTGCCAAACCCCACTCGTCAATCGGTTTACCTTTCGGAGATTTTAAGTTCCCAAGTTTATAACGATAACCACTCTCTATTGACACTGGCTTTAGGTAAAGATATTTCTGGTGCGCCAATGGTGGTTGACTTAGCGAAGATGCCGCACTGCTTAGTTGCTGGCACTACTGGTGCCGGTAAATCGGTGGGTATTAATGCGATGATTTTGTCTTTACTCTTTAAGGCTAAACCAGATGAGGTGCGCCTCATTATGATTGATCCAAAGATGTTAGAGATGTCGGTGTATGAAAAGGTACCGCATTTACTGTGCCCTGTCGTAACTGATATGAAGCAAGCCTATAACGCCCTTAATTGGGCGGTAAATGAAATGGATCGCCGTTATAAATTGATGAGCAAGTTTGGCGTACGTAACTTAGCTGGCTTTAATCGCAAAATTGTTGAGGCAGAAGAAAAGGGCGAGAAACTAACTAATCCCTTTAGCTTGACTCCTGAAGACCCAGAGCCACTGTATAAAGCTCCCGTGATTGTGGTGATCATTGATGAGTTAGCCGACTTAATGATGGTCTCGGGTAAAAAGATTGAAGAACTGATTGCGCGTATCGCACAAAAAGCCCGCGCAGCTGGAATTCATTTGGTATTAGCAACTCAACGCCCTAGTGTAGATGTGATTACCGGATTAATTAAAGCCAATATTCCTACCCGCATTTCATTTCAGGTGAGTAGCAAAATTGATAGTCGTACGATTTTGGATCAGCAAGGCGCGGAGGCATTATTAGGTATGGGTGACATGCTTTATATGGCTCCAGGCACTGGCTTACCTATCCGAGTTCATGGCGCATTTGTATCGGATGATGAAGTGCATCGGGTGGTCGATTGGTTAAAAGAAAAAGGTGAAGCCAATTACATTGATGGGGTGCTCGAAGGTGCTGACGAATCTACTATGGATGTATTAAGTGGCAGCGGAAGTGGTGAAGCTGATCCTTTGTATGACCAAGCGGTTGCCATCGTGCTTGAAAATAAACGAGCTTCAATTTCTTTGGTACAACGGCATCTACGCATTGGTTATAACCGCGCTGCCCGCTTGCTGGAAGATATGGAAAAAGCAGGATTAGTTTCGAAGATGAGCGGTAGCGGCAATCGGGAGATTTTCGGTCGAAAGGCTGAGGAGTAATGCAGATTTTTGGGTTACAGCATTGCCTTGCAGTAGGTTTAGTAATCTATGTTTCTTTTGCAGTGGGCGTAACACCCAATAAAGTCTCGCCAACTAGTTCAGCAATCAATTCGACAGCTCCATACGGCGCTAGCACTGATACCGTTTCTGCTACTGAGCAGTTGCGCCAATTTGTGCGCAATTCTAAAACGGCAGAAGGAGATTTTGTTCAGCAACAATTGCGGGCACCTAAGCCAAACGAAGCTCAAGATAAAGGTTTAAAGGTCATTCGACAGACCCAAGGCCATTTTTATTTTCAGCGGCCTGGCCGGTTTGCCTGGGAGACTAATAAGCCCTACGAACAAAAGTTAATAAGCGATGGCAAGCAATTAATCATGTGGGATAAAGACCTTAAACAAGCCACTTATCGACCAACAGGCGATGCCTTAGTCGCAACCCCCGCAGCAATTTTATTTGGCGAAGCAGCACTTGATGAGCACTTCGATTTGGTCGAAGACATCGAGCACAACGGCTTGCGCTGGGTTGATTTAAAACCGAAAGTAAAAAAAGGCGTTACGCAAGGCAATGCAGATTTAGCTTACACCAAAATTTCAGTGGGAATGAAGAGTGGTTTGCCCAGCGCTTTAGAATTACTTGATGGCCTAGGCAATGTAGTGCTGGTAAGCTTTAGTCAATATCAATTAAATGTAAACTTAACACCCAGTCGGTTTAGTTTTAATCCCCCGCCAGGAACTGAAATAGTGAAATTAAAGTAAACCGATGATTGATCCACAACTTTTACGTAAAGATATCGAGAGCGTTAGCGCGCGCCTCTTAAGCCGCAAGTTTGAACTTGATGTTGCATGCTTTGCTTTGCTTGAAAATGAGCGTAAACAATTACAGACCCGTACTGAAGATTTACAGGCCAAGCGCAATCAATTAGCCAAAGCCATTGGCATGAAAAAAGGGCAGGGTGAAGATGTAAGCGCCGAAATGAATGAGGCTACGCAAATTAATCTCGATATGGAAATGGGCGCTGCGCGTTTAGCAGTTGTGCAAGAAGAGTTGTATGATTATTTGCTGGGAATTCCTAATTTGCCCGATGCATCGGTACCACTTGGTAAGGATGAAACTGAAAATCAAGAAATTAAAAAAGTTGGCACTATTCCCTCTTTTACTTTTGAAATAAAAGACCATGTTGATTTAGGTGCGCCATTAGGCCTAGACTTTGAGGCCGGTGCCAAAATTAGTGGCGCTCGTTTCGTAGTATTGCGAGGCCCCATTGCACGTTTGCATCGCGCCTTAAGTCAATTCATGATTGATTTACATGCTACTGAGCATGGCTATCAAGAAATTTATGCACCCTACATTGTTAATGCCACCTCAATGCGTGGTACTGGGCAACTACCCAAATTTGAGGAAGATTTATTTAGAGTGCCGCGCAAAATGGGCGCCGAAGGTGGGGGAGTTGAAGAAGAAAATTTTTATTTAATTCCTACTGCAGAAGTGCCTGTTACTAATTTAGTGCGCGATGAAATCGTGTCTGCCGAACTGTTACCCTTGAAGTTTGTAGCCCACACACCATGCTTTAGATCTGAGGCTGGTAGTTATGGACGCGATGTACGCGGCATGATTCGTCAACACCAGTTTGATAAAGTCGAATTAGTGCAAATTACTAAGCCTGCTGATTCAATGGCGGCACTTGAAAATCTCACTAGCCATGCAGAAAAAGTCCTCGAGTTACTCGAGTTGCCTTATCGTAGAGTTTTACTCTGCACTGGTGATATGGGTTTTAGTAGCACCAAAACTTATGACTTAGAGGTTTGGGTACCTTCTCAAAAGGCCTATCGTGAAATTAGTTCTTGTTCAAATATGGGTGACTTTCAGGCGAGAAGAATGCAGGCACGCTTTAAGCTTGGGCAAGCCAAACCTGAAATAGTGCATACCCTAAACGGCTCAGCTTTAGCGGTTGGTCGAACCTTAGTAGCTTTATTAGAAAATAATCAACAAGCTGACGGCAGTATTACGATTCCTAAGGCTTTACAGGGCTATTTGGGTGGTTTGGATGTATTGA
Organism: uncultured beta proteobacterium; assembly: GCA_903944725.1. GTDB lineage: Bacteria > Pseudomonadota > Gammaproteobacteria > Burkholderiales > Burkholderiaceae > Polynucleobacter > Polynucleobacter hahnii. The sequence goes on along the minus strand of CAJASX010000107.1, from coordinate 8,359 downwards.
AACCAGCGCGTTAAACTAATATCAACTTTAATTTCAGTCGCTTACTATTTCTAGCTAAAGTCTTATCTAGGGTAACGATTGCTTCAGCCTTAAGTTGTATTGCCGTAGCAAGATGAAGGGCATCAGCCGATCTTAATTTGGATGAGCTATCGAGCGTAAGGATGGCAGCACTGTAAAAATTTTTGTTATCAATAGAAAGTAATTCAATACTGGTGTTGCAAAGTTGTTGGAATACGCCCCAAGATTCATGACTTTGTTTTTTATTTACTTGCCCTGTTCTCTCTTTAATACTGAGCGCGCTGGCAAATTCTGTAAATGCCCATGCAGAGGAAATTAATTTCGTTTTGCAACTTTGGTACCAATCAGCTACATCATTACTTTTGGGTTCCCGTGTGCACAGTGCCACTAAAACGCTGGTATCGACATAAATCATTAATAACGCGCCTTAGAACGAAGCTCTTCAATAACTGATGAACCCATTGGCATAGATGCACGTACGCGTTTAAGCTCGGCAGATAAGGCTGTTCGCTCGAAAGCAATGGGGCGAAGATGTAATGAGCCATCTAGGCTGAGTGTTGCTTCAACTTGGTCACCGTCTTTAAGGGGTATTTGACGGATAAATTCAGCCGGAATTCGTACGGCTAGACTATTGCCCCATTTAGAAATTTGTAAGTTCATTGTATTTCGCAGCTTTCAAGTAAAAATACTATATCTAATTTATGTATATCTATTAATGTATATACATTGTAATACAGATAACTAGAAAAACCGCAGGTATAATTTCTTCATAGTTCGGAGAGGTGGCAGAGTGGTCGAATGTACCTGACTCGAAATCAGGCGTACTGTCAAAGGTACCGTGGGTTCGAATCCCACCCTCTCCGCCATGTCAATAGGTATTACAAGGGTTTGCTGCTTTATAGCCACCCAGTTACCAAAATCACCTGCGGGTGATTTTTTCTTTGGCGTGCTCGGGCCGGGATCCAAACCCTCAACCAACGGCTTACTTAGCGGTAACTACGCAGCTCGGTATTGATAAAGTTGCCTTCGCAATATCGCCTTTAGGCACTTCAATAATATGTGGTGTAGCGCAATTAAAAGTTTTATTGGCGTATTGTGGAAGACTATCAGGAGCAAATTTGACTACTCTAATGGCGTGAGAGACTCCCGAAGGAATTTCATCTTTTTTAAGATTATCTACGTATTTTTTAAAAATCCCTGGGGATAGCTTATTCAATTTATTTTCATGCATTAAATACATTTCAGACCCTGGACCTGCAGGCATGCTAATAGAAATTTCACCCTTTGAGGAAGTGGCAGCCACTGTCCCACAAACATTTTGTCCAGCAATAATTAAAGGTTGTTGAGTCCCTTGGCATGCAGCAAAAGCAGTAAAGGGGAGGGCAGATAAGAGAATACTTAGTAAATATTTTTTCATATTAAACCTCATTAGAATTAGTGAGTCTAGAGAAATGCAGATTAGGCTGCATACATTTTTATGCTGCTAGTAATTTTATAGTATTTTCAACGGCTATTTGGCGATGTTTTGCGGTTCCAGCTATCGGATCTTGATTTGCAAAAAGTCTTTCTACTAGTGTCAACCCACATTTAAAAATAAATCTCGCCTCTTCTAGACACCCTCTCCGCCAAGTTGTTAATAAATATAAGGCTTTCAATTCCTTATTTGTTTTTTCCCCCACAGATTTCCCCACACTACTACTATTTCTTAGCTTTTTGCTACCGCTTTGGTTGCTCCCGTGCAACTAGCTCTGGCATGACATCGACTGTCATTAGGTATTTGGCAGTTTCTTTCGTGGCATTAAGCCATTCTTGAAAGAATTCAGGGCGTAGCACTACAGGCGTTCTTTTTTCTTCCCCTGCCTTATGGAATTGTTGCATCACAGGGTGCTGATCTGCATTAATGGTGAGCATGCTAAATGAGACCACGAGTTCACCTGACTCCTTATCGGTCCACGTATCCCAAATTGAGGCAATTCCCATTGGCTCAGTATTAGCTGCCTTTATTTCCCAGCGCACAGCTTTGCCGCTGACATAAGAAGGTTCAAAGAAGCTGTCGACCAAGACTAAGCAGTACTGCCGTCTTCGCCAAGGTGTTCGGTAACTGGGTTTTTCAGCTACAGTCTCGGCTCTGGCGTTATAGGTATTTCTACCAAAGGTCTCATCCTTGGCCCAATGTGGAATAAGCCCGAACCGAGCTAATCCACAAGCAATCTGAGTCTTGTCATTTCGTAATACGATTGGAGCAGGGTAGGTAGGATAAGTTTCAATAGGATAGTGAGAAGGCAAGTCCACATCAAAGTGCTCTTTAGCCCAAGCACTATTTAGGGTCGGAGTGAAGTTGGTGCACATACCAAAATCATAAGCCACAGGAGCTTAGTTCAGCAACCTATACAGAGGTATCATACAGATTTAGAGTTAATAACCCCCCTATAATTAATACTATGAATGAAAACAAACCATTTCTAATCGAGGAAAAGTTGCGCCCCTTGCCACGCTGGATTTTTATGTCCCGTTGGCTACAGGCACCTTTATACATTGGTTTGATTGTTGCTCAGGCCGTATACGTTTGGCAATTTTGGCTTGAGCTAATGCATCTCATCAGCATGATGAGGGGCAAAGAGATGACCGAGACTGCTTTAATGCTCGTGGTCTTAGGCTTAATTGATGTGGTGATGATTTCGAACTTGTTGGTAATGGTAATTGTGGGCGGGTGGGAGACCTTTGTATCCCGTCTTGAATTACATCATCACCCTGATCAGCCCGAGTGGTTATCACATGTAAACGCGGGCGTTCTAAAGGTCAAACTTGCTACTGCTATTATCGGTATTTCATCAATTCATTTGCTGAAGACCTTTATTAATGCCTCAACGTATGATGAGAAGACTTTATTGTGGCAAACTGTAATTCATATGGCATTCGTTGTCTCGGCAGTAGCGATTGCTTATACTGAAAAGATTATTACTTCGGCGCACCAAAAACATTAAGTAAAAATTATTTATTTTATTAGCGAGCGATTTTAGCTAAGTACCCACTGTTTGTATTCGCAAGTCGCGCGCGGCAATACGCACTTTTTCAGCCTCATCTCTAAGGGCTTTAATTTCTGCAGAAGATAAGCGTTCAATATTAGAGTAGTCTAATTTCCATTGTGCGTCTGCAGACCAAATTAAAGGTGACTGAACTGTAGTGCGGGGTGCTGGGGCAGATTCTAAAATACGTAATGCCAGTTCAAAATTAGTATTTTGTGAGGCCACATCATTGGGTTTAGCAGCCGCATTACCCAACGGGAAGTCGCTAAATAAAAGGCGAGGGACACCGCAATATTCAACTATATCTTTGGCTGCTCCCATAATGACCGTGGCAATGCCTTGCTCTTCAAGGTAGCGCGCCAATAAACTTTGGCATTGATGGCAAATGGGGCAGTTAGGAATAAGGATAGCGACGTTAACTCCATCGGCTTTGCAGAGACTGGCAATTGCTGGCGCATCAACTTCAAGCGTGTGACGTTGACTTCGATTACTGGGTAAGCCATAGAATCGTGGTGATAAAGCTCCGAGGCGTTTACTTGCAACAGCTCTTCTAGCGGCAGCTAAAGGAAACCAGGCATTCATTTCGGCCATATCGGCATTTTTACGATCAACGCCCACATGGGAGATACGCAAATCAGGGTCTGATGATGTAGGGCTTGCATATACCTCATAAAACTTGGCTAGGGCGTTATAAGCAGAGCCGGGTCCTTGATTACCTTTGTCGGCTTGGTAAGGAGCGGCGGTAGTGATCAAAGCCAGAGTAGATTCGCTGAGAGGCTTTTTTAAAGGACTAAATGGCACGGCTAGATAGTGTGCCCAGACATAGGGATTTTCATAGCCAAGCCCTAAATAATAGGAGCGCGTGCGTTGCATATAACTTACTGGTTGATCCCAAGTGGGGGCAAACACCAGTTCTTCAACGGGGATCATTTTTCAGTTCTAGGCTCATAGGGCTTGGTTTTTCAATTGAATGGTAATGTGTAAATGAATATGCGTAATGCTAGTTTAATTCAGAGCACTGAGATTTTATCAATCAAATATAATGATTTGTGAATAGCTACTGATGAACAATTTAACTTACCTTGGAGCCGCAAATGACTAATTCGCCCTCAAATAAACCCGAATTTGGCAAAGAACAACAAGAAGAGGCTATCGGCATAGTAGCTTTCTACCTCATGCCTGTATGTGTTGCCATTGTGGTGTTAATTGGGGTTTATTTTGCTAAGCAGTGGGCGGGCTAATTGCGCCAATTCACTTACCTCGGTATTTTTCTTATTCCCTTGTGTCTTATTTCCTGCGGTTCAATTCAAGAGGCGGCGCAGGAAGATTGCGCTGGAGCTGGTTACCGTGCTGGATCTGCTGACTATAACAACTGCGTTTCAGCGCGTATTCGTGAGCGTAATGCCGATTACAGCAATACCTTCTTACCTAGTAACCAGGGTTTTCAGTCGACCGCTCCAAAGTAAATCTAGAATTAAGGGTTAACCCTTAAATTAATCCCATTTTTTTGAAGTATTTCGCTTAGTTTGAGCTTAGTCAAGAGTTTTTAGGCTCGCTGCATCAATAATAGAATAAGCTGTAATTTCGTTATTTATCAAATGATTTATAAATCTAATACAATAGAAAAGCTGGGTTTAGAGCTAATACCTTTTGCATTGCTACTACTTAAATGAATAAAGATTAGGAATAATGAATCATCCCATACCTACTGGTGAAATGAAGGCTGTTGCAGTAGCTACCATTGACGACTTAAGGCAGCGCATTCGTCAAAAAAGCAAAATGAAGGGTCGCCAGCCTGATGATATTTCTGTATCTGAGGTGCAGCAATTAATCGGTCTAGCGCCATATCGACGTGATTTATTAATTGAATATTTACACCAGTTGAATGATGAGTATCGGGCTTTGCATGATCGGCATTTAGTCGCTTTATCTAAAGTAATTAATGTGTCGATGGCAGAGGTGTATGAAGTTGCCACTTTCTATCATCACTTTGAAGTGGTCCGTGGTGATGATCCTGTGGCGGAAATTACTGTGCGAGTTTGTGACGGCCTCTCTTGTGAATTACATGGCGCGCAAGATTTATTAGCGCGTTTGCCAAAAGTTTTGGGCGAAGGTACCAATTTTGCGAAGGTCAAAGTGATTCCTGCCCCTTGCGTGGGACGTTGCGAGCAAGCGCCTATTGCCGTGGTATCTCAATATCCCGTTTTATTTGCTTCAGTAGATAAAGTTGTTGCAGCAGTTGAAACTAAATCGACACACCAGCCGATGGGCAAAAATGATGGCGATTTCAATCCAATTAATTATGTAGAGAAGAGTATTTCTCCGCAAGGTACTAATCAGCTGATGTCGCCAGCTTATGTTGGTTATGAGGCATATCGTGCTAAAGGTGGCTACCAATTAGCAATCGAAGTGAGTACAGGTAAGCATAGCCCTGAGGCTGTGTTGGTAGCTATGGAAAATTCCGGCTTACGTGGCTTGGGTGGCGCAGGCTTTCCTGCCGGTCGCAAGTGGCGGATAGTGAAAGACCAAGCCGCACCAAAATTAATGGCAGTCAATATTGATGAAGGCGAGCCCGGCACCTTTAAAGATCGCACTTATTTAGAGCGTGATCCACATCGTTTTTTAGAGGGCATGCTGATTGCTGCTCAAGTCGTTGGAATTGAAACTTGTTATATCTATTTACGCGATGAATATCATGGCTGCCGTGAATTACTACAGGCTGAATTAACCAAGCTACAGGCGAACCCACCATGTGCGTTACCGAGAATTGAATTGCGCCGGGGTGCTGGAGCCTATATTTGCGGCGAAGAGTCAGCGATGATCGAAAGCATTGAAGGTAAACGCGGCGAACCAAGAATGCGTCCACCTTATATTGCCCAAGTTGGCTTATTTGGCCGTCCTACCCTTGAGCACAATATGGAAACACTGTATTGGGTGCGTGATATTGTGCAGCGTGGTCCTGAGTGGTTTAGTTCATTTGGTTTGAATGGTCGTAAAGGCTTACGTAGTTTTAGTGTCAGCGGCAGAGTAAAAGAGCCCGGAGTTAAGTTGGCGCCTGCAGGTATTACGATTCAAGAGTTGATTGACAATTACTGTGGCGGTATGGAGGCTGGACATACTTTCTATGCCTATTTACCAGGCGGTGCATCGGGTGGCATTTTGCCAGCGACGCTGAATACTATTCCACTCGATTTTGATACGCTGCAGCCCTATGGTTGCTTTATTGGCTCTGCAGCAGTGATGGTGTTGAGTGAGCAAGATAGCGCTCGTAATGCCGCTTTAAATATCATGCACTTTTTTGAGCATGAGAGTTGCGGACAATGTACGCCTTGTCGGGTTGGCACTGGTAAGGCCGCCACTTTAATGCAGGCCAAGCAGTGGGATCAATCAACCTTAGAAGATTTGGCTACTGTCATGGTTGATGCCTCGATTTGTGGATTGGGCCAAGCTGCACCGAATCCGATTCGTTGTGTCCAAAAATACTTCCCGCAGGAGATTGCATGAACGCGCCCGTAAATCCGCAGGAACTCGAATTACAAACGGTTGAGTTCAAGCTCGATGGCAAAACAATCATTGCTTATGATGGCGAAACGATTTTAAAAGCAGCTAAACGCCATGGCATTGACATTCCCCATTTATGTTTTAAAGATGGTTACGCGCCGGATGGTAATTGCCGTGCCTGCGTAGTTGAAATTAATGGCGAGCGTACTTTAGCCCCGAGTTGCTGTCGCAATGCCACTGCTGGCATGGAAGTTAAGGCCCAAAGTGAGCGTGCTGTTAAAAGCCAGAAATTAGTGCTCGAAATGCTCCTCTCGGATATGCCTGATAAAGGCTATAAGTGGATCGGTGATGATGAGAGCATGCAGTTTGGTGAGCTCAGTAGTTGGGCCAAGCAAATGGATGTCACAGTACGCCCTGAATTAAAGGCGCTGCGTCGTGAGCAACCGAAGGCAGATATTTCGCATCCTGCCATGGCAGTCAACTTAGATACTTGTATTCAATGCAATCGTTGCTTGCGGGGCTGTCGTGATGAGCAAGTAAATGATGTAATTGGTTACGCGATGCGTGGTAACCACAGTGAAATCGTGTTTGATTTGAACGACCCCATGGGCGAGAGTACTTGTGTAGGCTGTGGCGAGTGTGTGCAAGCTTGCCCAACAGGCGCATTGATGCCTAAAGGTTTAATCGGCTCACAAAAAGTAGATAGCAAAGTCGACTCAGTTTGCCCATTTTGTGGCGTTGGCTGTCAAATTACTTACAACATTAAAGATAATGTGATTGTGAGTGTCGATGGCCGCGATGGCCCTGCCAACCACAATCGTTTATGTGTAAAGGGTCGTTTTGGCATGGATTATATTCATAGCCCACAGCGCCTTACTAAACCATTGATTCGTAAAGCAGGAGTTGCTAAGGATGAAACTGCCGCCCAAGACCCAAATGATTGGTCTGGCATTTTCCGTGAAGCTACTTGGGAAGAGGCCTTAAATGTCGCTGCCAGCAAATTTAAGGGCTTGAATGAGAAATATGGCCGTAAAGTCTTGGCTGGTTTTGGCTCGGCCAAAGGCAGTAATGAAGAAGCCTATTTATTCCAAAAACTAGTACGAACTGGCTTTGGTAATAATAACGTTGATCATTGCACCCGTTTATGTCATGCGTCTAGCGTGGCTGCTTTATTAGAGGGCGTTGGTTCGGGGGCGGTAAGTAATCAAGTGAACGATGTGGAAAACTCCACGATGATTTTATTGATTGGCTCAAACCCAACAGTGAATCACCCCGTTGCAGCCACTTGGTTTAAAAATGCGGCTAAACGTGGCACAAAGGTCGTGCTGGCAGACCCGCGGGTTACCCAAATGGGTAAGCATGCGTGGCGCATTATGCAATTTAAACCTGATACCGATGTAGCGATGCTTAACGCCATGATCTACACTATCATTGAAGAAGGTTTGTGCGATCAGGAATTTATTAAGAATCGGGCTAATAATTTTGAAGCCCTCAAAGCAAATGTGCAGGGATATAGCCCCGAATTAATGGCGCCTATCTGCGGTATTCCACCAGAAACATTGCGTGAAGTAGCGCGCGAGTTTGCTACTACAAAGTCGGCGATGATTTTATGGGGCATGGGCATTAGTCAACACGTACATGGTACCGATAACGCACGTTGCTTAATTGCTTTATCGACCATTGCGGGTCAAATTGGTAAGCCAGGATCAGGTTTGCATCCTTTGCGCGGACAGAACAATGTGCAGGGCGCTAGTGATGCGGGTTTAATACCGATGATGTTTCCCAATTACCAGCGGGTCGATAACGCTAATGCG
>CAJASX010000106.1 GCA_903944725.1 uncultured beta proteobacterium | reverse complement strand
TAATTTACTCACGGATGCCGATGGCATTAATTATCCCTTAGGAATTCCGCCTGCCAAAGTCGCCTGGCGTCATATTGCTCATATGCGAGCAACTGCGCGTACCATTTTGGCGCCACAATTTGCCGAAATTACTGAAAAAACTCCGCAACCATTTTTGCAAGCAATTTATGATCTTAGCTCTAGTCAAATTGCCTTTAATCGAGTGGCCCTAATGGGTGATGCTGCCTTTGTTGGTCGCCCCCACGTTGGCATGGGCGTTACCAAAGCAGGCGATGAAGCACGCGTCATTGCAAGTTGTATTGAGACCTTTGGGGCCACGCCAAGAGCCTTGCAGGCCTATCAAAATTCTCGTCTTACACTTGGTCAACAGGTTGTAAAACGAGCGCAGTACCTTGGGTGCTATATGCAGTCTCAAGGCAAACAAGGTAATTCAGGCGAGCTGCATGCCACTGCCATTAAACGCAATGCCAACACAGTGATGTCTGAAACCGCAGTCGATATTAGTCAATTACTAGCAGAAGGTAAGGCCGTACCACAAGAATTTCAGCATTCAGTTAAGATTTAAAAATCAGGTATTTCAATTAGGTATTTATTTCAATATAAAAACGTTTTTAGTGAAGGAGACACCATGAGTCGTAAATTAACCAACCAACAGCGTCGCAAAATTTTAATTGGTGGCGCTACTGTAGCTTCATCGCCATTTTGGTTCAATATTGCCAAGGCCCAATCTGCCCCAATTAAGATTGGTTTTCCAACTCCCTTAACTGGACCATTTTCAGCAGAAGCACAAGATCAAGCCCGAGCTGCCGATTTAGCGATTAAAGAATTTAATGAAGCTGGTGGTTTTAATGGTCGCAAAGCAGAGTTACTAGTACGCGATGACAAACTTAACCCAGGTGAGGCTGCCACTCGCACTCTAGAATTAATTGAAAAAGATAAGGTAGATTATGTTGTCGGCTCCTTATCTGCGGCCACTCAGCTCTCAATTAATGCAGTTTGCAAAGAGCGTAAAGTGATTTTTAATTCAATTAGCCAGTCTGATGCAATCAATGAAGTTAAAGATTGGAGCATCTATACCTTTCACGAAGCGCTTAATCCCACCATGACGGCTGGCGCTGTAGCTCGTTATGCAATTCCCCGCTTCGGTAAAAAAATTGTTTTTCTCACTGCCGACTATGCCTATGGCCATGAGATGGTGCGGGCTTTTGAACGCGCTGGCAAAAAGATGGGGGCAACCACCCTTGCCGATATTCGTCACCCACTTGGCGCGGCCGATTACTCTGCTTTCTTACCTCGAATTAAAGCCTTGAATCCAGATATTTTGGTTTTGTGTAACTTTGGTCGTGATTTAGTTAATTCAGCGAAGCAATGTACCGACTTTGGCTTAAAGAACAGCATGAAAATTGTGACACCGGTGTTGCTCTATACCGCGCGTCAAGCCGGCGGTCCAGAGGCCTTTGAAGGCATCATGGGTGGCACTTCCTATTATTGGGGTTTAGAAGATCGTATTCCGAGCGCCAAAATATTTAATGATCGTTTCCGTAAAGCTTACGGTGGCGCGGTGCCATCCGACTATGGCGCTTTAGGTTATTCAGGTATTCGCAGTATTTTGCAAGCAATTAAAAATGCAAAGTCTACCGATACTCCCAAAGTTATTGCGGCTCTCGAACAATTAAAATATGATTGGTATAAAGGGCCCGAATATTACCGCAAATGTGATCATCAGGCAGTGCAGTCAGTTATTTTGATCGATTCAAAATCTAAAAATATGAAAGATAAGTATGACGTCTTTAATATTCTCCAGATCGATCCAATTTCAGAAGAAAATATGCGCAGTTGTGCAGAACTAGGTTTTAAGGTTTAAGCATAAAACTGTAATTGCACTAAAGAGCCGGTACCCGTAGGCGTAGTTATGGGTATCGGTTTTTTAATTTAAAACACGATGACTGGATTAACTCTCGATTTACTCTGCATGCAAATGCTCACAGGAATTGCCCTGGGGAGCATTTATGCCCTGCTTGCACTTGGCCTATGTTTAATTTTTGGCATGCTCACAGTCGTCAATTTTGCCCATGGGGCATTTTTTATGGTTGGCGCTTTTTTGGGTGTATATTTTTTAGGGCTGACTGGAAACTTTTGGTTTAGTTTACTGTTAGTGCCGCTAATTACAGGCCTTATGGGCTTATTCACTGAACGCTTTTTGGTACGTCCAATGTATGGGCGGGGCATTGACTACCCGCTACTGCTTACCTTTGGCCTATCGTATGTATTAATAGAGTTAGCCCGCATTATTTTTGGGATTGAAGGGATGCCTTCTATTACTCCTGCAGGCCTGACAGGCTCAGTAAATGTGGGCTTTGGTTACTTTCCTAAATACCGACTCTTTTTAATCTTGGCTACCGCAGTCATTATTTTATGCATCTGGTTGTTTATCCAAAAAACCCGCTATGGCTTAATTATTAAAGCAGGTTCACGTGATCAAGAAATTCTTAAAGTTTTGGGCGTTGATATTGCCAAGGTATGGTTAATAGTCTTTGCGGTAGGCACGGCAATTGCAGGCTTGTCTGGCATCTTAGCCTCCCCCACGCGTTCAGTAAACCCCGAAATGGGTATACCTATTTTGGCGGAATCTTTTGTAGTAACAGTAGTAGGCGGTATGGGCTCGCCAGTTGGAGCGGTAGTAGCGGGCTTATTAGTGGGCATTGTTTACAGCATGACCTCTTTATTTGCGCCAGATTTAGCCGAACTATCGATCTTTGTCTTGATGGCCGTAGTGCTTATCATTCGTCCGCAAGGTCTGTTTGGTAAGGCTGGATTAATGGGTTAGAAAAAGCTATCAATGAAATCTGCACCTTCCGCGCTAACTAAAATAACCAAGGCAATTGCACGTCACCGCGTACTTTCGGTGGCAATTGCTTTAATGATATTGCCCTTCGTCATGCCCTACGAAGCGCTAGCAATTAATATTCTAGTGTTTGGTTTATTTGCCATGGGCTTTAATTTGTTATTTGGTTATATGGGAATGTTGTCTTTTGGTCATGGTGCATTTTTAGGTATGGGCGGCTATCTTACTGGTATTAGCATGGTCCATTTTTCCTTACCTTGGGGTCTCGCCATAGTTATTGGGGTGCTGGGATCGGCTCTTGGTGGCTTGGTAATGGGCTTTTTAGCGATTCGAACTCGCGGTATCTATTTTTCAATGGTGACTCTTGCCTTAGGACAAATTATTTATTACATTTTTTATAAGGCTGAAAGTCTTACCGGTGGAGAAAATGGTTTGCGGGGTGTGAAGGTAGAAGCCTTTTCGGTCTTTGGCTTTACGGTCGATTTTCTTAATCCAGTCACTAAGTACTATTTTATTTTTCTGTTTGTGTTGGCAGCTATTTGGTTCATTTCGCGAATTTTAAATTCACCACTTGGGGCAGTAATGGAGGCGATTCGTGAAAATGAAAAAAGAGCTGCTGCCTGCGGATTTAATGTCGCCCGTACGAAGTTATTAGTATTTATTTTGTCCGCTGGAATTTGTGGCTTAGCAGGTTCGCTACGTGCTTTGCATCTGTCGATTGTGCCAATCGACTCTTTGCATTACTTGCAATCGGGTCAAGCCGTAATGATGAGTATCTTAGGGGGCATGGGCACATTTTTTGGACCCTTTATTGGCGCTGCCGTCATGCTCTACCTCGAGGATGTAATCACTAGCTTCACCACCCACTGGATGTTGGTCGTGGGCCTTATCTTTATGTTTTTTGTACTCTTTTTCCCGCAAGGAATTTGGGGCAGCATTTTGCATAAATTACCGCTTTCAAAAAATTCAAAATGAGTCTCTTACCACCAATCCCGATCCTTGAGGCCCGCAATCTCACTATGGACTTTGGTAAATTTCGGGCGCTTAATAATGTTTCAGCAAGCTTTGCAGCGGGATCATTAACGGCCATTATTGGTCCTAATGGGGCAGGTAAAAGTACTTTTTTTAATCTTCTTAGCGGCGCCTTTCCGCCCTCGAGTGGCG
>CAJASX010000105.1 GCA_903944725.1 uncultured beta proteobacterium | reverse complement strand
GTTTTGTTGGCATGAAGAGTCGAGGTTGCTATGAAACACCTGGTGGCACTATTTTGCTAAAAGCCCATCGCGGTATCGAAAGCATTACGCTAGATCGCGAAGTAGCGCACTTAAAAGACGACTTAATGCCCCGCTATGCTAGCCTCATTTATAACGGCTACTGGTGGTCACCAGAACGCCTTGCATTACAAACCTTAATTGACTATACCCAGCGCAATGTCAATGGGACTGTACGCTTAAAGTTATATAAGGGATCAGTCTCAGTGATCTCACGCGATTCAGCCAATACTTTATTCGATCAGACCATTGCGACTTTTGATGACGATGGTGGCGCGTATAACCAAGCTGATGCAGGCGGTTTTATTAAACTCAATGCATTACGCATGCGTATAGCAGAAATTGCAAAGCGCAAATTGGCAAAAACGAAAGGCTAAAGATGCAATTTGATCACGTTTCGGTTGGTAAAAAAGCCAATATTTATTATGACGGTAAGTGCATCTCGCATACCGTTACCATGCCTGATGGGTTACGTAAATCGGTAGGCGTTATTTTGCCTAGTACCCTGCATTTCGATCTAACTACCAAAGAAGTCATGGAGGTAGTCGATGGTTGTGCTTTTGTCAGTATTGATGGCGCCCCCGAACAAGCATTTGCGGCTGGTGACCGTTGGACAGTTGAGGCCGGCAGCTATTTCGTGATCCGCACTACAGCGCCAATGCACTATGTCTGTCACTTTGGTTAAATGAACAGCAGCTTAGGCGCAGGTAATTACTCAGATTGCTTAGCTACTGACTTTTTAGGAATGCCTTGTATCAAAGTGCCTGGGCCTAAAGCGCGCTCGTTAAACCACTTTTGATTCATTTCTAAAGCATAACGAATTGGTGCTTTAGGGCAATGGTTATTAGTCGTGTCAGCTTGCATTTCTTCAATATTTACTATTTTGTCGTCGTCGCCAATAAAGGCGATGGCGAGCGGAATTTTGGTATTACTCATCCAAAAGCAATGTGGCGCTTTTTGCTCGAAAATAAATAACATCCCAGCATTTTGTGCCATCAAGCTGCGGTACATTAAACCAGTCTGCCTTGCTGGAGCGGTTGCGGCAACTTCGGCTTGAATGCGGTAGATGCCCGCTTTAAGTTCGATTACTGGCAAGCCAGGGTTAGGGCTGCTATTTTGGGCCAAAGCTAGCGTAGCTAGTGCTAGTAGACTTATAAAACCGATCAGGGGGGGCTTTTTGAGGCCCCAAAAAGGTGGCCGCTTAGAGTAGATGGTTTTAAACATGTTATTTTTGATTTTCCGGTTTCAATTTTATGGGCTAGTTAGCCTGCTCATGCGAAAATAGTACAAGTTATAACTCAAAATCCCTCTGGAGAAGTGTGAATGTATAAGCATATTAAAGTGCCTGCTGGCGAAAAAATCACTGTTAATCAAGATTTCTCAATTAACGTACCCGACCATCCAATTATTCCAGTAATTGAAGGCGACGGTATTGGCGCTGATATTACGCCTGTAATGATGAAGGTGGTTGACGCTGCTGTAGCCAAAGCTTACGGTGGCAAACGCAAAATTGCTTGGATGGAGGTTTATGCTGGCTCTAAGGCAACTCAGGTATATGGGCCTGATGTATGGATGCCAGAAGAAACCCTAGAAGCTGTTAAAGAATATGTGGTTTCGATTAAAGGCCCTTTGCACACCCCAGTAGGCGGTGGCATTCGTTCTTTAAATGTGGCCTTGCGTCAAGCCTTAGATTTGTATTTATGTCTGCGTCCAGTGCGTTATTTCAAGGGAGTACCCTCACCACTACGCGAACCTGAAAAAACCGACATGGTCATTTTTCGCGAAAATTCAGAAGATATTTATGCTGGCATTGAATGGGAAGCTGGTACGCCAGAAGCCAAGAAAATGGTTGATTTTCTGATTAAAGAAATGGGCGTTAAGAAAATTCGCTTTCCCAATACGTCGAGCATTGGTATTAAGCCTGTGTCCAAAGAGGGTACCGAGCGTTTGGTGCGTAAAGCAATTCAGTACGCAATTGACAACGACAAGCCTTCGGTGACTATCGTGCACAAAGGTAACATCATGAAATTTACTGAAGGTGGTTTTCGTGACTGGAGTTATGGCTTGGCGCAAAATGAATTTGGCGCACAACTGATTGATGGGGGCCCCTGGTGTAAGTTAAAGAATCCCAAGACTGGGAAGGACATCATTATTAAAGATGTAATTGCTGACGCCTTCTTACAGCAAATTTTGTTACGCCCAAATGAGTACAGCGTAATTGCCACTTTAAATTTGAATGGAGATTATGTGTCCGATGCCTTAGCGGCTCAGGTGGGCGGTATTGGTATTGCGCCTGGAGCCAATATGTCCGATAGCATTGCAATGTTTGAGGCAACCCATGGTACTGCACCAAAGTACGCTGGTAAAGATTATGTCAACCCCGGTTCAGAAATCCTCTCCGCTGAGATGATGTTACGCCATATGGGCTGGACCGAAGCTGCTGATCTAATTATCTCGTCAATGGAAAAAGCCATTCTTTCGAAAAAAGTGACATATGACTTTGCCCGTGTTTTAGAGGGCGCCACTCAAGTCTCTTGTTCCGGCTTTGGCGCAGCGATGATCGAAAATATGTAAAAAGCAGGTAAAAAGAAGGCAAAAAAAACCCAGGGCGTGCCCTGGGTTTTTAATTTCATTAGGAAGTTTTTATCAAGCGCCTTGAATATTTGTCGCTTGCTTGCCTTTAGGTCCTTGGGTAATGTCAAACGTTACCTTTTGGCCTTCTTTGAGGGTTTTGAAACCACCCATAGTAATCGCGCTGAAATGCGCGAACAGCTCTTCTTCACCATCATCGGGCTTAATAAACCCGAAACCTTTTGCATCATTAAACCACTTAACAACTCCGGTCGCCATGCGAACTCCATTACTTAAACTTGAAACACCCGTGAAAATGGGGGGAATACTTTTTAATCAGTTTCGCTCCAAAACACGCCTAATAGAACCTCAATAAGAAGCACTACCCCCGATTGTTTGCCCTTTTCAGTGGCGTGTCAAGGAGTTAAATCGACTTGGGTATTAGTACTTACCCCCTTTAATACCTCAGAAATGCCCCAATATAGGGTAAATGGGCCTCTAATGAGGGTTTTTTACAACAACTAAAGCAGTAAATTACAGACTTAGCCTGAGTGTTTAGAATGATTCATATGAGCCGATTAATTAAAACGCCACCGCCACTAAACCCAGCGATTCCTGGTAATGGTGATACGGCTCTTTTAGAGAAGCAAGCGGAGAAGGTGAAGTTGCCTGCATTGTATAAAGTATTACTCTTAAATGACGATTACACTCCAATGGAATTTGTTGTAATGGTGATTCAAGAGTATTTTAATAAGGATCATGAAACCGCGACTCGCATCATGTTACAAGTTCATTTAGTGGGGAAGGGCGTTTGCGGAGTTTTTACTCGCGATGTTGCAGCCACTAAAGTTCATCAAGTTACCGAGAGCTCCCGCGAAGCGGGGCACCCTTTGCAGTGCACTATGGAGGAAGCATGATTGCCCAGGAATTAGAAGTTAGTTTGCATATGGCTTTTGTTGATTCGCGCGCCGCGCGGCATGAGTTCATTACTGTTGAACATCTTCTTTCGGCATTACTCGATAACGCCACTGCGGTTGAAGTATTAAAGGCCTGCTCGGTCAATATTGCCGAGTTACGCGCCCAATTAAAAAATTTCATTAACGACAATACGCCCGTGGTTCCGGGCACTGAAGAAGTCGACACTCAACCTACCCTCGGTTTTCAACGGGTGATTCAGCGCGCCATCATGCACGTTCAATCAACTTCAAATGGTAAAAAAGAAGTGACTGGTGCGAATGTATTAGTAGCCATTTTTGGCGAAAAAGATTCACACGGTGTTTACTTCTTGCAACAGCAGGGTGTTACCCGTTTAGACGTGGTTAACTTTATTAGCCATGGTATTCGTAAGGATCAAGCCGAGCCCGTCAAAGCTGCAGATCCAACCCAAGAAAATGAAGAGGCTGCGGCAAGCGGTAAAGAAAGTCCATTAGATCAATTTACGCAAAATTTAAATGCCTTAGCGCGTCAAGGCAAAATTGATCCTTTAATCGGCCGTGATAGCGAGGTAGAACGCGTTATCCAAGTACTTTGTCGGCGCCGTAAAAATAATCCCTTATTGGTAGGTGAGGCTGGCGTGGGTAAAACGGCAATTGCCGAGGGTTTGGCTTGGCGAATTACCCGCAATGAAGTGCCCGATATTTTGGCAAATTCGACAGTTTATTCTTTAGACATGGGTGCCTTGCTAGCCGGCACTAAATACCGCGGTGACTTTGAGCAAAGATTAAAAGGTGTTTTAAAGGCGCTAAAAGATAATCCACACGGCATTCTTTTTATTGATGAAATACATACTTTAATTGGCGCTGGTGCAGCTTCGGGGGGCACGCTTGACGCTAGCAATTTACTTAAGCCAGCACTATCGAATGGTCAACTAAAGTGTATTGGTGCCACGACATTTACTGAGTACCGCGGCATTTTTGAAAAAGATGCGGCGCTCTCACGACGTTTTCAAAAAGTCGATGTCGTAGAGCCATCGGTAGATCAAACAGTGCAAATTTTACGCGGCCTTAAATCGCGTTTTGAAGAACACCATGGGGTTAAATATGCTTCAGCTGCTTTGGTAGCGGCCGCAGAGCTCTCATCACGCTATATTAATGATCGGCACTTACCCGATAAGGCAATTGATGTGATCGATGAGGCGGGCGCAGCACAACGTATTTTGCCTAAATCTAAACAGAAAAAAACCATTGGCCGCCCTGAGATTGAAGAAATCGTCGCGAAGATCGCCCGGATACCCGCCCAGTCGGTTACCGTAGATGATCGTAGCAAATTACAAACACTTGATCGCGATATTAAAAGTGTCGTTTTTGGTCAAGACCCAGCTATCGAAGCTTTGGCAAGTGCCATCAAAATGACCCGCGCTGGTCTGGGTAAAGTCGACCGGCCGATTGGCTCATTCTTATTTTCTGGGCCTACGGGGGTTGGTAAAACTGAAGTAGCCAAACAGCTCGCCTACATTATGGGCATTGAGCTTTTACGATTTGATATGTCGGAATATATGGAGCGGCATGCAGTGAGTCGTTTAATTGGCGCCCCCCCTGGTTATGTAGGCTTTGATCAGGGCGGTCTGCTAACCGAGGCCGTCAGCAAGAAACCCCACTGCGTTTTATTGCTTGATGAAGTTGAAAAGGCGCATCCCGATATTTTCAATATCCTTTTGCAGGTAATGGATCATGGCACCTTAACCGATAACAATGGGCGCAAGGCAGATTTCCGCAATGTCATCATCATCATGACGACTAATGCGGGTGCTGAAGCGATGCAGAAATCGACCATTGGTTTTACTAACGCCCGTGAATCGGGCGATGAAATGGCCGACATTAAGAAATTTTTTACCCCAGAGTTTCGCAACCGCTTAGACGCTATTGTTTCATTTAAAGCCTTAGACGAAACCATCATCATGCGGGTGGTCGATAAATTTTTAATGCAGTTAGAAGAACAATTGCACGAGAAGAAAGTTGATGCTACCTTTAGCGATGCTTTACGGGCCCATTTGGCGAAACATGGATTTGATCCCTTAATGGGCGCGCGTCCAATGCAGCGCATTATTCAAGATACGGTACGTAAAGCTTTGGCTGATGAATTATTATTTGGGCGCTTAGCGCAAGGCGGTCAAGTAGCAGTTGATATTGACGCCGATGGGAAGGTGCAGTTAACAATTCCAGTGGCTAGCCTGAGCGCCAATAAAACCGGCAAATCGAATGCTGAACCCGTGGCAGAAACTTAATTAGAGGGTTTTTAGGCTCGTCCAGTGCTACCAAAGCCCCCGCTGCCACGCGTGCTCTCAATAAACTCGTCAACGATGGCAATCGATACTTGCAGCACAGGAACAAGCACCAGTTGCGCTAAACGTTCCATCGGTTCAAGTTTAAAGGCGGTATGACTGCGATTCCAGGTGCTCACCATCAATTGGCCTTGGTAATCAGAATCGATTAAGCCAACTAAATTTCCCAGCACAATGCCATGTTTATGACCTAGGCCTGAGCGCGGCAAGATCAAGGCAGCATAGCGTGGGTCTTCAATAAAAATAGCGAGCCCGGTAGGTACTAATACCGTTTGGCCGGCGGCAATATCAAGTGGCGCATCAATGCAGGCCCGTAAGTCAAGGCCAGCGCTACCAGGGGTGCCATAACTTGGCATTTGGCTACGCATGCGTTCATCAAGAATTTTGACTTGTAAGGTTTGCATACTGTTTTCTTATAACCGTTTATACCAATTTTGCAGCAACGGCTTTAATTAGTAAGCGCGCTAACTCAAGTTTAGGCGCGCGTGGTAAACGTTGAATGCCATGCTCATCAATAATGATCAGCTGGTTCAAA
This sequence comes from uncultured beta proteobacterium, assembly GCA_903944725.1. GTDB lineage: Bacteria > Pseudomonadota > Gammaproteobacteria > Burkholderiales > Burkholderiaceae > Polynucleobacter > Polynucleobacter hahnii. The sequence goes on along the minus strand of CAJASX010000105.1, from coordinate 37,435 downwards.
TCGCTACCAAAAGTTGCAGGACCAAGATTACCAACGATGAGGGGAATTCCTTTGCGCCGGCGTTTTTCGCTTGCCTGGTCTTCTAGCTGAGCTGTTTCTGCAGCAAAGCCAACGCAATAGGGGCGCAGTGTTTTTTGCCGACCTACTTTATTCATATTAGCAAGATCAGCAACGCTTTGTAAAATATCAGGATTAGCAGCAAACTGAAGTAGCGGCGCTGCAGATTTTTTAGCCGCATTTGTACCACCCGAGCGCTTGATTTTTTCTTTGGCCGGATTGGGAATAGTCCAGTCGGCTACTGCTGCTACTGAAAAGAACAGGTCGCAATCAAGTGAGTTCATGACAGCGGCATGCATTTCTTGACCAGAAGTAACATCAGTACGATAAATTTGTCCACCACTTTGTAGTGGCGTTGCAAGTGAGCATGGGCCAGCAATAAGATGCACCTGAGCACCAGCCTCAAGTGCTGCTTGAGCGATAGCAAAGCCCATTTTTCCCGAGCTACGATTAGTCATCCCTCGCACTGGATCAATCGCTTCAAATGTCGGTCCAGCAGTAATGAGAACTCGCTTACCTTGCAATAATTTAGGTTGAAAAAAGGCACACAGATGTTCGACTATTTCTGCAGGCTCAAGCATACGACCTAGCCCAGTTTCGCCGCAGGCTTGAATTCCAGTTGCCGGACCAAGTAAAGTAATACCATCCTTTACTAAGCGCTGCGCACTTCTTTGGGTAGCAGGGTGTTGCCACATTTGTAAATTCATGGCTGGAACCAACAATAAAGGGCAGGTGCGCGCTAAACATAAGGTGGTGATTAAATCATCGGCGAGACCAAGCGACAGTTTGGCCATCAAATCGGCAGTAGTAGGGGCAATCAGAATCGCATCGGCAGAACGAGAAAGTTCGATATGTGCCATATTGTTGTCAACCCGAGCATCCCACTGACTAGAAAAAACCGGTAGCCCAGTTAGCGCTTGCATCGTTACAGGGGTAATAAATTGATGGGCAGCATTACTCATTACTACCTGCACAGTCGCACCTTCTTGCATTAAAAGGCGCGCTAATTCAGCTGACTTATAGGCAGCAATACCCCCCGAAATACCAAGGACGATTTTTTTATCAGTAAGTGACGGCATAAGAAATCAGATTTTATTCCTAGTGAGCTCACTCCACACAATTAGTACCGCGCCCACTGAAATTGCACTATCGGCCAAATTAAATGCAGGCCAATGCCAATTTTCATAATGGACATCAATGAAATCGACTACAGCGCCATAAAAAAACCGATCAAGTACATTACCAATTGCGCCGCCTAAAATTAAACTTAGGGCCCACGACAATTTTTTGTCAGCAGTGTTACGCCGCAAAAACCATAAAATGACGATAGACGCAACAATGCCTAAAATCGAAAAAAACCAGCGTTGCCATCCGCCAGCCTGGGAAAGAAAAGAAAAAGCTGCCCCAGGGTTATAAATTAAAAACCAATTCAGGTAAGCATTGATGGCAATCGGACTAGCAATAGGTAAGTAAATTTGTGCAAAAACCTTTGTGATTTGATCAAGAATCAAGACGGTGCTAGCAATGATTAAATAGCGGTGTAACGGATTTGGAAAAGGGGTCATATTTTTTTGTAAGTTGCGATTGCTTAGTTTGCTTAAGTTAGTTCTGGCATTAGGCAAATTGACGTTCTTCGCCTGTCCCAAAAAGATTACTAATACAGCGACCGCATAAATCAGAATGGCTAAGATCAGCACCAACATCACTCACATGATGCCAGCAACGGCTGCATTTGCGATTAGTGCTAGCTTGTACAAGTATGCTTAAGGGCTGAAGAGGATCATTGCTCAGTTCAATATGGGCACTTGAGGTAATCATTACAAAACGCAAATCATCATTAAGCGATTGCAATAAACTAAAGTCGGGTTCAGTAGCTTTTATTTGAACTTCAGCTTGTAAGGAAGAGCCAATTAAACCGGCAGCACGCTCGATTTCAATAGCCTTGGTAACTTCAGCACGAATTTCACGCAAGCGAGTCCATTTATTGATTAATGCTTGCGCTTGTTCAATTTCAGGTAAGGCGGAAAATTCTTCCATGAAGATTGAGGCGCATGCACCTGCTTTGCCGTGCGGAAAGACTTGCCATGCCTCCTCTGACGTAAACGACAGAAAGGGTGCGAGCCATTTTAATAAATTGCGGGTAATATGAAAGAGTGCATTTTGTGCTGCACGGCGATCTGTTGAATCGGGCGCCATGGTGTAAAGACGGTCTTTTAAAATATCGAGATAAAACCCTCCTAAATCTTCGGAGCAAAAATTCAGCATTCTGGCAACCACCGGTTGAAATTCATAAACTTGGTAAGACGCCTGAATATCGGTTTGTAAAGCACTCGCTAAGGCCACGGAATAGCGATCAATTTCAAGCCATTCTGAGGCGGGCAGGGCATTTATATCTGGGTCAAAGTCGGCTAAATTGGCCAACAAAAATCGCAAGGTATTGCGAATGCGTCGATAACTCTCAACCACGCGTTTGAGAATTTCATCGGAAATGGTCATTTCCCCCGAGTAATCGGTTGAGGCCACCCATAAGCGAATAATTTCTGCACCTAATTTATCGGCAACCTCTTGTGGTGCAATCACATTACCAATCGATTTACTCATTTTTCGACCTTGCCCATCAACTGTAAAACCATGGGTTAACAAAGCTTTATAGGGGGGCTTGCCGTCGAGCATCACGCCAGTGAGTAGCGAGGAATGAAACCAGCCACGGTGCTGATCAGAGCCCTCTAAGTACAGATCGGCTAAGCGACCAGCAGGGCTAGCAAATTGCTCTTGGGCTGCCAAATTAAACAACTCGGCTTGATGTGAGCCACGAATGACATGCCAATGGGTAGTGCCAGAATCAAACCATACATCGAGGGTGTCGCGATTTTTTTCGTACTGATCAGCATCCTCAGTCAGTAGATCGGCGACACTCATTTTTTGCCATGCCTCAATTCCGCCTTGCGCAACTCTTTGTGCAACTAATTCTAATAATTCAGGGGTACGCGGGTGAGGTTGGCCAGTTTCTTTATGTACTAAAAAAGCCATTGGCACACCCCATTGGCGCTGGCGCGATAATGTCCAATCGGGGCGATTGGCAATCATGCTATGCAAGCGTTGTTTTCCCCATGCGGGGAAAAATTCGGTGTTTTCGATACCAATTAAAGCTGCTTCACGCAAACTGAGTTTTTGACCATGGGCACTAGCGTGAGGTTTTTTATCCATACTGGCAAACCACTGTGAGGTGGCCCGATAAATAATAGGTGTTTTATGGCGCCAGCAATGCATATACGAATGGGTATACGCTTTGTGATTTAGTAAGGTACCCGCTTGCTCTAAAGCAGCAACTATTTTTGGATTGGCTTTCCAAATAAACTCGCCAGCAAACAACGGCAACCAAGAGGCATACACGCCATTACCCATGACTGGATTTAAAATCGCATCATCAGCTAATTGATGTGCTTTGCATGATTTAAAATCTTCTTCACCGTATGCGGGGGCTGAGTGCACTAAACCGGTTCCCGTTTCTAAAGTGACGTAATCAGCAGAGTAAACGGGAGCTAGGCGACGATAGCCATCATCGAGCGAAGCGAGCGGGTGCCAAAAAGAAATTCCCTCTAGGGCGTAACCTAGGCAAGTTGCCACAATAGTGCCCTCAAGACCATATTCAGTTAAGCAGTTAGCTACACGGTCGGCCGCCAAAATAAGTAGACCTTTGCTGGTATCAACTAAGGCATAAGTTAATTCAGGATTAACATTCAGTGCTTGATTGGCGGGTATGGTCCAAGGGGTTGTAGTCCAGATAACCGCCATACCGAATTTTTCAGGTAAAACTGATAAACCAAAAGCTTTTGCTAATTGCAAGCGCTGTGCATCGTCAAAGGGAAAGCCAATATCAACGGCTGGATCGGTTTTATCTTGGTATTCAACCTCAGCCTCAGCTAAGGCCGAGCCGCAGTCAAAGCACCAATTAACCGGTTTTAATCCGCGATACACGTAGCCCTTTTGCCAGATTTCGGCTAGCGCTAGAATTTCATCGGCCTCATTTTGGTAGTCCATAGTGAGGTAGGGATGATTCCAATCGCCTAAAACCCCCAAGCGCTCAAAATCAATTTTTTGTTTGGCAATTTGCACGCTGGCATATTCGCGCGCTTTGGCTTGTACTTCATCTACTGGTAAATTTTTACCAAACTTTTTTTCAATTTGAATTTCAATTGGCATGCCATGACAATCCCAGCCTGGCACATAGGCTGCATCAAAGCCCATAAGCCAACGCGACTTAACGATCATATCCTTCAAAATTTTATTGACGGCATGGCCAATATGAATATCGCCATTTGCGTATGGGGGGCCATCATGCAAAATAAATAGAGGCTGCCCAGCATGGGCTAGCCGAATTGCTTCATAAAGCTTATTTTTTTGCCATTGTGCAACCCATTGAGGCTCACGTTTAGGTAAATCACCGCGCATCGGAAATACGGTTTCTAGTAAATTAACGGGGTGGGCAGTAGATTTTTCAGACATAGACTTTTTTCAGAAAATATTGGCGCGCATGCGCAGCATCAGCTTCAATTGCTAATTGCAAAGCGGCTAAATCAGGATATTTTGCTTCATCACGAATTTTTTCAAGCAACTCAACTTTAACAATACGCCCATAGACATTTTCCTTGAAATCAAATACGTGCGTTTCTAATAGCACTCGACCAGCATCCTCTACCGTTGGGCGAATGCCTAGGCTGGCCACACCTCTTAGAGGTTCTGGCCCTAAGCCATGAACTTGTACGACGAAGATACCGCTCGCTGCAGCTTGTCGTCGGTGCAAATGATTAGCAACAGCAAGGTTCAAGGTTGGAAAACCTAAAGTACGACCTAACTGGCGTCCATACAAAACATGCCCAGAAATACAGTAAGGCCGACCGAGTAAATTATGCGCCTGCTGCAGATCTCCTCGTGCAATTGCTGTCCGCAGAGCCGAGCTAGAAATGCGAATCTGATTTTCGGCAATGGTAGGCATTGCAGACACTTCAAACCCATCACGTTCTCCCGCTATTTTTAGGCTAGCAAAATTTCCCGCGCGTTTGGCACCATAACAAAAATCATCACCAATGAGAATCCAGCGCGTACGCAATCGCTCGACCAAAATATCCTTAACAAAATGATTGGGGGTCAGGGCTGCAAAAGCCGAGTTGAAATGCTCTACCACTACCCGTTCGATACCAATTGCAGCGAACGCTTCTAATTTATCTCGTAAATTTAAAATGCGCGGGGGTGCTTGTGTGGGCGCAAATAATTCCTTGGGATGAGGTTCAAAGGTCATCACGCATGATGTCAGTTTGCGGCTCTTTGCGCCTTGCACTAGCTCGCTCAATAAGGCATGATGACCCCGATGCACGCCATCAAAATTACCAATGGTAAGAGCGCAGGAGGGGCCTGCAGAAAACTGGGTTGAGCCACGGAATACGTTCACTAGTCGCTTTCAAGGTAACCTTGAATTATATTGTTGCTCATGAAATCAATTGTTAGCTTAATTTCTGGTCGCGGGTCTAATTTTGAAGCCATCGTCAAAATGGCTCAAAAAGAGGCTTGGCCAGCCCATTTTGCGGGGGTTATCGCCAATCACCCCCATGCTAAAGGCCTCGATTTTGCACGTGAGGTGGGTATTCCCGCTTTTATTATTGATCATCGTGATTTTGTCAGTCGAGAGGCTTTTGATGCTGCTCTGATCGCAACGATTGATCAGTTAAAGCCAAATTTAGTGGTTTTGGCAGGCTTTATGCGAGTTCTTACCGCAGGCTTTATTGATCATTACGCAGGACGCTTAATGAATATTCATCCCTCTTTATTACCCCACTTTACTGGCCTCCATACCCACCAACGCGCCCTTGAGGCGGGGGTTAGCAAGCATGGTGCCACAGTCCATTTTGTGACCACGGGGGTAGATGAAGGCCCGATTATTTGTCAAGCCGAGTTAACTGTAATGGGTGGCGAGAATGAGGTGCAGTTAGCGGCACGGGTTTTGCGCTTAGAACATCAGATTTATCCGCGGGCCGTAAAATGGTTCATTGATAACCGTTTGCGTATAGAAGGTAAGGAAGTGAAACTAAGCCCCCCTGAAAACCAATTTTTTGCCAGTGGCAGTTTGTGAGGGCCGATTGGAATAAAGCTGGATCTTATGCGCGCTCTAATCGTGCTAAACGCAAGGATGCCAAAACAGCGACTGTCACAACTGGCCAAAAGAATTTCTCCCACGCAAAAGCACTGCCGCAACATGCCTTACATTTAGAACGGCTTTTGCCCGAACTTCTAAAATTTGACGAAGCGGCAGACCGTTTAGTTAGTCGTTATTTTCGGGCTGAACCACGTTTAGGTAATCGCGATCGGGCTTTAATTGCAGAAAGTGCCTTTGCAGTGCTGCGACATAAAAATGAGATGGGCCAATTTGCGGCAAGCGGCTCTGGCTCCTTGGCGCGGCGCCTAGCTTTATTGGGCATGATGTCAGCACTTTCTGCAGGTGGTTTAGGCTCTGCAAACCGCGCGGAAAGTGCCCTAGCAGATTTAGCTTTTGTGCTTCAGCCTGGCGAGTATGAATGGCTCTTACGTTACGCGCAGCTCGATCACGGCACTCTTGCGCCCATGGTTCGCAATAATTTACCTGAGTGGTTATGGCATGCCTTTGCTGTTTCGCCTGGCATCGAACAGCGCGAGGCTTTAGCCCAATCGCTGATGAAGCCTGCCCCACTAGATTTACGCGCGAACACCATGAAAACTAGCCGTGAAAAGCTGATGGAGGAGATGAATGCCTTGGGCGGTCGATACTTAGCAGAGCCCACCCCATTTGCTCCAGAGGGTTTGCGGATTAAAGGCAAGCCCGCCTTGCAAAACTCAACCTGGTTTAAAGCAGGTCATTTAGAAGTGCAGGATGAGGGTAGCCAATTACTCTGTTATTTACTTGCCCCCAAACGAGGTGAAATGGTGGTTGATTTTTGCGCTGGTGCTGGCGGCAAAACGCTGGCAATTGGTGCCATCATGCGCTCGACTGGACGCCTTTATGCATTTGATACTTCAGCACGGCGACTCGCTAATTTAAAGCCACGACTAGCGCGTAGCGGCTTATCGAATGTGCATCCCGTGTGGATTGATAGTGAAAACGACACGAAGATTAAGCGCCTTGCAGGCAAAATTGACCGTGTTTTAGTAGACTCGCCCTGCAGTGGCATTGGCACCTTGCGCCGTAATCCTGATTTAAAGTGGCGTCAAAACTTGGCCGGTGTCGCCGAATTAAATGCTAAGCAAGTCAGTATTTTGGCTTCTGCCAGTCGTTTACTAAAACCAGGGGGGCGCCTAGTTTATGCCACCTGCAGTTTGTTGCCAGCCGAAAATCAAGCTATTGCCGAAGATTTTTTGGCTAAACACCCTGAATTTGAGGTTGTACCAGCTGCAGAAGCCCTAAAAGACCACTTTATGGATGGGGAAAGACCCTTGGGTACAAGTCCCGATAACCCTTGGTGGCAGCTGTGGCCTCATTTGCATGGTACCGATGGGTTCTTTGCTGCTGTTTTTAGACGTAAAGCGTAAAATAAGGGTAACTACTATATAAACCAAGGGGTAAGCGCTTGAATTCCAGTTTTTTACTAAATTTTTCTGACAATTTACTTGCTGGGCTCGCCCATGGCTATTTAAATTGGGCCTGGTGGCAAATTGTTTTATTTACTTTAATTGCTACCCATATCACCATTGCAGCTGTAACCATTTATTTGCATCGTTGTCAGGCCCATCGCGCACTCGACTTGCATCCGCTTGCAGCACATTTTTTTCGGCTGTGGTTATGGCTGACTACTGGTATGGTCACTAAAGAGTGGGCCGCAGTTCACCGTAAACACCATGCGCGTTGCGAAACCCCTGAAGACCCCCATAGCCCCCAAATCGTTGGAATTAAAACCGTGCTCTTGCGCGGTGTTGAGCTTTATAAAGCAGAGGCAAATAAGCCGGAAACCTTAAGTAAATTTGGACAGGGCACACCCGATGACTGGATTGAAAAAAATCTTTACAGCAAATTTTCTTGGCAAGGTGTCGGTTTAATGTTAATCATCGATGTCTTTTTATTTGGCGCAATTGGCGCTACTGTTTGGGCCGTACAAATGCTCTGGATTCCAATTACAGCTGCGGGCGTAATTAATGGCATTGGCCATTTTTGGGGTTATCGTAATTTTGATTGTGAAGATGCTTCAACCAATATAGTGCCGTGGGGTATTTTGATTGGTGGTGAAGAGCTTCATAACAATCACCACACCTTCGCTTCAAGTGCTAAGCTTTCAAATAAGTGGTATGAGTTTGATATTGGTTGGCTCTATATTCAAATGCTTAGCGCAGTAGGTATGGCTACTGTGAAAAAAACTCCACCTAAGCCAGTATTAGTGTCCGTGCGTCCTGCAGATCAAGATACCTTAGAAGCAATCATTGCCAATCGTTATGAGGTAATGGACCGCTATAGCAAGACCCTACGACGCTTTTTTAAGAATGAAATGCAGCATATGCAGGTGGTTGCTTCGCATTTAAAAGATGCCCGCAATTGGCTTGGTAAGGATGAAGCACGCCTGACTGCGGCAGAAAAAAATAAACTCGAAGAGTTAATGGCTAGCAATGCGCAGTTGCGCATCATGATTGAAATGCGCCGTGAATTACAAGCCATTTGGCAGCGCTCAAACTCTACTGGCGAGCAATTAGTTGCGCAATTACGCACCTGGTGTCACCAAGCCGAGGCCAGTGGCTTAACAAGCTTAAGGGATTTTTCTTTGCGCTTACGGCGTTACGCTTAAACTCTTAATACCAGTACAAATACCCATAAAAAAACCCGCATCGTTGTTTAACTATGCGGGTTTTTGATTGCCAAAATAAATTACTTCAGTTTGGTTTCTTTATAAGGCACATGCTTTCGAATGGTGGGATCGAACTTCGATATCTCTAATTTTTCAGGTTTAGTGCGCTTGTTTTTAGTGGTTGTGTAAAAGTGCCCAGTACCAGCTGAAGACTCTAACTTAATTTTCTCTCTACCGCCTTTAGCCATCTTGAACCCCCTTAAATTTGGCCACGTGCACGTAAATCAACGAGCACAGCATCAATGCCGTTCTTGTCGATTAAGCGCAAACCAGCAGTGGTCAAGCGTAAGCTAATCCAGCGGTTTTCTGATTCAATCCAAAAGCGACGATTTTGCAAATTCGGCAAAAAGCGACGCTTGGTTTTATTGTTTGCATGGGAAACATTATTGCCAACCATCGGCTTTTTCCCAGTGACTTGGCAAACTTTTGCCATGACACGACTCCTTAATTGCGAAAAGGGTAAATTGTATCAGGCTAAGGGTTAAATGGGCTAGCCCATTCTTGCTTTTTTCTCAGTAGGGCCTGCTTAAAATACTTCATTCACTTAAAAAGTTAGTAATTACTATCATTTTAAGTCTTATTAATTAAGCCAGAGTCTAAAAAAGAGAAAAAACCTGTATGACTCACAATGCAATGGTCGAGCAGGGGAATATCAACTAATTGCAGTGCAGTATGCAAGGTTTCAGTTAAGGCGATATCAGCTGCACTTGGCAGAGGGTTGCCGCTAGGATGATTGTGGGCCACGATAAGAGCGCTGGCATTGCGATTTAAGGCTTCTTTAAGAATCTCACGTGGGTAAACCGCAGTTTGTGTAATAGAGCCCCGAAACAGCTCTTGGCATTCAATTAAGCAATTTTGTGAGTCAAGGTAGAGGCAGAGAAAAACCTCGTGCGGCAGACGCCCAATTTGGGTTTGTAAAAATTCTTTTAACTGTTGGGGCGATGTTAGGGCGGCGCTATTGTGGACCACATCTTCGAGGCTACGTTTGACTAACTCATACGCCGCCTGAATTTGAGCCCATTTTGATAGACCCATACCGTGGTATTTGGAAATTTCCTCAAGACTACAGGTCAATAGCGCAGCAAGGCTGCCAAAGGCCAGTAACAAGTCTTGAGCTAGGGCTACGGCACTTTTACCACGCACGCCTACTCTTAAAAAAATTGCCAGTAGCTCAGCATCGCTTAAGGCCCGCGCACCCTCAAGGCGCAATTTTTCGCGGGGCTGTAGCACTTTTGGCCACTGTTTAATACCTCCCTGTGCAATGGGAGTCGCTCTGGCTACAATTGCAGCATGAGTAAAACCCTTGTGCGCTTCAATTCCTACTTGACTCTCAATTATCGTTTGGGCTTGCCCAACGGAGAAAGCTTTGTAAATACTTTTTTGGATCGGCCTGCGACTTTGCTTTTGGGTTCGGGTCAATTTGCACCTTGTTTTGAAAATGCTTTAATCGGGCTTCAGGTGGGTGAACACAAAACTACAGTTATTCCACCTGAAGCAAGCTTTGGAATGCGCAACGAAGAGTTAGTGCAATGGGTATCTTTGGGGGCCTTGCAGAAAAATGCCAAAGTAGATGCCCCTGAATTTACTGTGGGTGATGTGGTTGAATTTAATGCCCCCAATGGCGCTCAGTATGCAGGTGTCTTGCAGTCGATTGATGCAAAGGGGGCTTGGTTTGATTTCAATCACCCCTTGGCTGGTAAGCCCGTTACCTTTGAAGCGCAAATTATTGCTATTCTTTAGCTTATGGACCCAAATACCGACCAAATTATCTTGGCGCAACCACGAGGCTTTTGTGCTGGGGTAGATCGTGCAATTAATATCGTCAATGAAGCATTGCAACGTTTTGGCGCACCCATTTATGTGCGTCATGAAATTGTGCATAACGTGTATGTAGTCGAAGAACTGCGTACGAGAGGCGCAATCTTTGTTGAGGAACTCGCCGATGTGCCTAAGGGTGCAATTGTGGTGTTTAGTGCGCACGGTGTTTCGCAAGAAGTGCGCCGTGATGCGGCAGCCCGAGGGTTGCAAATTTATGATGCCACTTGTCCATTGGTATCGAAGGTGCACGTTGAAGTGGTGAAGATGTGCAAAGATGGTTTTACAGTCTTGATGATTGGTCACGCGGGACACCCAGAAGTAGAGGGCACTATGGGCCAAGTGAATGCCGGCATTTTTTTAATTGAAAATTTGAGCGATGTTGCCAAACTCAGTTTTCCGGCCCAGACCAAGTTAGCGTTTGTTACCCAAACTACTTTATCGGTAGATGAAACCAAAGAAATTGTTGATGCCTTAACGCGGAAATTTCCACAAATCATAAAACCTCGCAAACAAGATATTTGTTATGCCACGCAAAATCGTCAAGATGCTGTGAAATTTATGGCGCCTCAGGTTGAGGTTGTTATTGTGGTGGGAAGCAAGATGAGTTCTAACTCTAATCGCTTGCGTGAATTAGCTGAAAAATTAGGAGTTCCTGCTTACATGGTTGACTCACCAGATCAATTACAGGCTGAATGGTTTGTGGGAAAAAAACGTGTAGGCCTCACTGCTGGAGCTTCAGCGCCAGAAAGTTTGGCGCAAGCGATTGTGCAGCGTATTCAAGAGTTTGGTCCAAGGCAGGTACAGTCTTTGCCTGGAGTTGTTGAGGATACGGTTTTTTCTTTGCCAAAAAGTTTAGTCGGCTAATTTCATATTAGGAGTGAGTAAGAGATTGAACTCATCCAAGTGCAAGTGCAGTGTAGGTGCACCTAAAACCCACTAGGGGCAGCTTAAGCCAATTGTTTTAGTAGTTCGCGTAGCATCGAGGTCATTAAGCGAATGTCATCATCACTGGTATTAAGGGCGGGCATAAAACGTAATAAATCGGGTTGTGGTGAGTTAATCAAAAGTCCTACAGGATTTTGATCACGAGCCATTTCTACTAGTTTGGGGCCAATCTCGCGACCCAACATTAAGGCCCGTAACAGCCCCATACCCCGTTCTCCTTCTAACTGAAATTCCTTAACCAGTTGGCGCAATTCATGGCGCAATAACTCGCCCTTGGCTTGCACTTGAACTAAAAATTGGGGGGCTAAGAGTTGTTCAATAACGCTAATGCCTACTGCGGTCATGAGGGGGTTGCCATTGTAGGTGCCACCTTGATTGCCAGCCACAAAGCAAGCCACAGCATCAGTAGCCAAGAGGGCTGCTAGTGGTACGCCACCACCAAGACCTTTACCGAGTGTCATGATGTCGGGCTTAATCCCAAATTGTTCGTAAGCAAATAAGCTACCCGTACGACCAATTCCCGATTGCACTTCATCAACAATCAACAAGATATTTCGCTCTTGCGTAAGTTGGCGTAAATTTTGCATAAATTCTGGGGTACAGGGAATGACACCACCTTCACCTTGCACGGGCTCTACCATGACTGCCACGGTGTTATCAGTAATACAGGCAATGACCGAGCTCAGGTCATTAAGATTAGCCTTGGGAAAACCGGCGACCTGCGGGGCAAACATAGTATCCCAGCCTGGTTTGCCAGAAGCGCTCATGGTAGCTAGAGTGCGCCCATGAAAGCCATGATCAAAGGTAATAATTTCAAATGCACCCGCTTTATTAAGTTGCCCCCATTTGCGTGCTAGCTTAATCGCTCCTTCATTTGCTTCGGCGCCACTATTAGCAAAAAAAACTTTATTAAAACAGCTATGGGTAGTGAGTAAATTTGCTAAGCGCAGCATAGGTTCGTTATAAAATGCAGGGCTAGGACTAATTAATAATGTGGCTTGAGCGTTTAGTGCCGCAATCATGCCTGGATTAGCATGCCCTAAGCAATTTACTGCCCAACCTTGCATAAAGTCGAGATAGCGTTTGCCGTTTTGATCGGTGAGCCAAGACCCCTCACCTTGCACCATCACCAATTCTGGGCGCGGGGTAATAAACATTATGGCGTTTGTATTAAGCGTATTAGTAGTCATGAGGTGCTATAAAAAAGTCAATCAAATAAAGCTAAATTATGAAACGGTTTCATCGAAGCTGCGAGATAAATCGGCAGCACTAGTAAAAGAGTCGGCAAAAAATTCTAATTCGGGTAGTTGACATTCTTTAATAAAGTCGTGACGAGCAGCATTTACCATCACTGGGGCTCCACAGGCATAGACCTGCATTGGCTTCAAACTGGGAAAATCAGCCATTACAGCACGGTGAACAAACCCCCTACGGCCTTGCCATCGGTCGGCTGGTATTGCATCTGAAACTACGGGAATATAGTTAAATTCGGGTAAAGAACTTGCCCAGTTTTTACACAGCGTATCAAGATAAAGATCGGCGGGTCGACGACCACCCCAATAGAGATTAATAGGCCGCTGTATTTTTTTTGCAATCATATGTTCAATGATGGCTTTAATGGGGGCAATGCCTGTGCCTGCAGCCAAAAAGAGTATGGGTTTAGTAGACTCTTCACGCAAAAAGAAACTACCCAGCGGACCTTCAAAGCGTAGGATGGCTTTCTCTTGTAAAAATTGTGTTGGTATGGCGCTGGAATTGATGCCACTGCTGCTAGGCCGATTATGCCCAAAAACAAAATCAGTAAAAACACCGCCAGGCAAATGCCGAATTTGGACTTCGAGAGGCCCATCATGTTCTGGCGCGGTGGCTAAAGAGTAAGCGCGGCGCTGACCATCTTTGAGTAAAAATTCAATATATTGCCCCGCTAAGTATTGAAAACGTTCTGCTGCGGGCAGTTGTAATTGCAAAATCGCGACATCAGCAGTCGGGCGGGTAATCGCGTTAACGCGACAGGGCACTTTACGTACAGGTAAATCACTGCCTCCTTGTACCTCACGCACGTCAATGATGAGATCGGCGGTAGCTTGTGCACAGCAAAATAGGCTCATGCCTGCCAATTCATCAGCGCGATTCAAAGCACTCTCACTATGATCGCCATGCTGTACTTGACCTGCAATTACCTTCCCTTTACAAGAGCCGCAGGCGCCATTTTTGCAGCCGTAAGGCAAGTTAATTCCCTGGCGCAGGGCAGCCTCTAAAATAGTTTCATCTGTGTTGACCGTAAACTCCTTACCACTGGTCTTTAGTGTGACCCGATATCCCAAAACCCATTCCTTTCAATAAATCGGTACGATGTAACTGATGCGCAACGCTACCCACCCATTTTCTAAACCTAGACTCCTGATAGTGGGATGCGGAGATATAGGGCTAAGAGTAGTAGAGCAGCTAGCGCCTGCTTTTCATATTTATGCGCTGACTTCTCAGTTGGCGCGTTTTGCAACATTGCGAGAGGCTGGAGCACTACCTATTTTGGGCAATCTTGATCAGCCCGAGAGTTTATGGCGTCTCAGTGGTTTGGCACAAAACATCATCCATTTAGCGCCTCCACTTAACTCAGGCAATCACGATCGCCGAACCCGCAATCTACTAAGAATTTTAGCCCAAGGTGGCGGTGGCGTCAGGCGCTTAGTTTATGTCAGTACTACAGGGGTATATGGTGATGCCAATGGTTCTTGGGTCCATGAAACAACCCCTATAGACCCGCAAAGTGAGCGCGCCAAGCGCCGAGTTGATGCTGAGCAGGTTTTACGGGCTTTTGCTTTGAGTCATCGCGCGAGTTTAACGATTTTGCGGGTCCCAGGTATTTATGATGTCAATCGGCTACCCATTGAACGCCTTAAGGCGGGAACTCCAGCTTTATTGGCCGCTGAAGACGCCTACTCAAACCATATTCAGAGCGATGATTTAGCTCGCCTTGTTTGTGCTGCACTGTTTCGTGGCCGTCCTCAGCGTATTGTGAATACTTGTGATGGCGAAGAGCTCAAAATGGGCGATTATTTTGATCAAGTTGCCGATGCTTATCAGCTCGAGCGGCCGCCGCGTTTAACGGCTGCCGCCGTAAAGGAAAAAGTAAGTCCGATGCTCTGGTCATTTATATGCGAGTCACGGCGGGTTAGTAATACCCGTCTGAAGGAGTTAAAAATTGCCTTACGCTATCCCAGTGTAGCTAGTTTTATTTCCAAGCATCCTTTAGTGACACCGTCCGATTAAAGACTGGCTTTCCAGCTTGTGAGTCGATGGCATCGGCAATAAAGTATCCATGACGTTCAAACTGAAAGCGCTCGCCGGCTTGCACTGTTTTCATGCTCGGTTCGAGGTATGCAGTAATAATCTGTTTTGAATTTGGATTGAGGTAAGCGAGAAAATTATTTTCTCCGCTATCGGGATGAGGCTCAGTAAACAGATGATCATAAAGGCGTACCTCAACAGCGAGAGCCTCAGCTACGCTAAGCCAATGGATATTACCCTTCACTTTATAGTTGTCTGAGCCTGGGGTGCCACTCTTACTA
The DNA here is from genome assembly GCA_903944725.1 of uncultured beta proteobacterium. Taxonomy (GTDB): domain Bacteria; phylum Pseudomonadota; class Gammaproteobacteria; order Burkholderiales; family Burkholderiaceae; genus Polynucleobacter; species Polynucleobacter hahnii. The sequence continues at coordinate 22,188 of CAJASX010000105.1, read as the reverse complement.
TCGGGAAAATAACGCGCATTCACTTGCTTTACCTGGCCACTGCTATCCAACTCAACTCCAGTACATTCAATTACAAAGCCATGGCGCAGACGTACGCGCCCGCCAGCTTGGTCATTGCTGGGGGGATAAAGCCGAAAGAAGCCTTTTGCTGGCTCCAACATAAAGTCATCGGCCTCGATCCAGACTTCACGGGTAAAGTTAAATTCACGTTTACCCCATTCGGGATGAAGTGGATGACGCGGGGCCGAGCAGGCTGCAGAGCCATTTTCGGGAAAGTTTTCGATGACGAGTTTTAATGGTTTTAGTACTGCAGTAGCTCGCGGCGCCTTGGCATCGAGATCATCACGCAGGGCCTGTTCTAGGGTGCTCATATCAATCCAGCTGTCGGCTTTCGAGACGCCAATGCGCTCACAAAATAAGCGCAGACTTTCTGGGGTATAGCCACGCCGACGTATGCCAACAATGGTTGGCATACGTGGATCATCCCAACCATCAACACATTTTTCTTCGACTAACTGCAGTAATTTACGTTTGCTCGTAAGGGTGTAAGTTAAATTTAGGCGGGCAAATTCGTGCTGATGAGGCAGTGGTTCGCTAAAGACACCCGCTTCTTTTAGGGCGTTCAGAATCCAATCGTAGAGTGGCCGATTATTTTCAAACTCTAAGGTACAAATAGAATGAGAAACGAATTCGAGGGCATCTGAAATGCAGTGGGTAAAATCATATAAAGGATAAATGCACCATTGGTCACCTGTACGATGGTGATGCACATGACGAATACGGTAAATCACTGGATCGCGCATGACGATATTAGGGTGTTGCATTTCAATTTTTAGGCGCAGTACATGCTGTCCGTCACTAAACTCACCGGCACGCATCGCACGAAAAAGTTGCAAATTTTCTTCTACACTGCGATCACGATAAGGACTATTTTGCCCCGCTTGCTTAAAGTTGCCCCGTTTGGCATGAATTTCATCGGCTGTTTGGCTGTCGACATACGCTTTGCCATGCTCGATTAAGATTTCTGCAAATTGATAAAGCTGTTCAAAATAATCGCTGGCGTAATGTAAATGGGTTTGGCCATTAACCACCCAATCAAAACCAAGCCAGCGTACCGCATCCAAAATACTATCAACGTATTCAACCTCTTCTTTTACTGGATTGGTATCGTCTAGGCGCATATTGCACCGGGCACTACCAGTTCGCGCTTGATATTCAGCAGCCAAGCCAAAATTTAGGCAAATACTTTTAGCATGCCCAATGTGTAAGTAGCCGTTAGGCTCTGGTGGAAAGCGGGTAATTAGCGGCGAAAGGGCATTACCGTTTGCATCGGTTTGCTGTTGGCGCTGTTGATAAAGGGGTTGTGCTAAATCGTGCTCAATAATTTGGCGTAAAAAATTAGAAGGTTCAGCAGCGCTGGCTTTGGGTTGACTAGAGACTGGTTTTTTAGGGCTTTCTTGCGACATTTGCTAATTGTAGAGAAGATCGCTACCCTAGAAAGAAAAAAGCCCGCAGATGGCTGCGGGCTTGGTGAGAAGATGAGGATAGATTAGAGCTCTTCAACGAAGACTTTTTCTCGACCCTTTTTAATTGCAGGTAAGGCCACAATCACGACCATTAAGGCTGCTGCAACTAATAAACCAAGCGAAAGGGGGCGGGTAATAAAGGTTGTGAAATCCCCTCGCGACAGTAAAAGCGCACGGCGGAAGTTTTCTTCCATCATTGGGCCCAACACAAAACCCAACAGCAGTGGCGCGGGCTCGCAACCCAGCTTAAAGAATAGATAGCCAATAATGCCAAAGGCGGCGGTTATATAGACGTCAAAGACTGTATTGTTAACGGTATAAACGCCGATACAACAGAAGACCAAAATAGCAGGATAAAGAAAACGATAAGGAATTTTCAATATTTGCACCCACATACCAATCAGCGGCAAATTGAGCAGAATTAACATTAAGTTACCAATCCACATCGATGCAATCAAGCCCCAAAATAAAGCAGGGTTGCTGGTCATCACTTGTGGACCTGGTTGAATGTTATGAATTGTCATAGCACCCACCATTAATGCCATGACGGCATTTGGCGGAATACCTAAAGTCAGTAAAGGAATAAAGGAAGTTTGAGCCGCAGCATTGTTTGCGCTTTCTGGGCCAGCAACACCTTCAATTGCGCCTTGTCCAAATTCAGCAGAGTGTTTTGAGGTTTTCTTTTCAACCGAATAGGCGCCAAAAGCAGCTAAAGCCGCACCACCGCCGGGCAAAATTCCTAAGAGTGAGCCAATGGTGGTGCCCCGTAAAATTGCCGGAACCATTCGCTTAATATCACTCCAAGTGGGAATAAGGGTAGTTACTTTATTTAAAAAGCTTTCCCGCTTTTCTTTTTGCTCTAAGTTCATCATGATTTCAGCAAAGCCGAATACGCCCATGGCAATACTAACAAAGCCAATACCATCGCTGAGTTCAGGAACATCAAAGGCGTAGCGTGAAACGCCTGAGTTCACGTCGGTACCAACAAGCCCCATGAGTAAGCCCAAAATAATCATGCCAATTGCTTTAATCAGCGAACCTGATGCCAAAACCACTGCACCGATTAACCCCAATACCATTAGCGAAAAGTATTCAGCTGGACCAAACTTAAAGGCTAGTTGTGAAAGTGGTGCGGCAAAAGCAGCCAAAATAAAAGTGGCTACGCAACCAGCAAAAAATGAACCCATGCCAGCAGTAAAGAGGGCCACACCGGCTCGCCCTCGTCGCGCCATTTGATAGCCATCAATTGCAGTCACTACCGAAGATGTTTCTCCGGGAATATTTAATAAGATGGCCGTAGTTGAGCCACCATATTGCGCGCCATAATAAATACCAGCCAACATAATAAGCGCGGCAATAGGAGGTAAAGCATACGTTGCCGGCAATAACATCGCAATGGTAGCAATTGGGCCAAGGCCGGGCAGAATGCCGATTAAGGTACCCAATAAGCATCCCAGAAAGCAGTACATTAAATTTTGAAAGGTCAGGGCGGTTGAAAAACCCAGCGCTAAATTATTCAGCAGATCCATATTAGTGTCCTAGGCTTTAGCGATTACTTATTAAGGAAGAAAGGCCACAGCGGAAACTGTAGCTTGAGCCCAACTACGAAAGCGAGATACGTAAATACCAGCAGAACGACCGCATTGATTACTGTACCTTTCCACTTAAATTCATGGCTGGCTGAGGCCGCAACAAAGACTAAAGTGATAAGGGCCACAAAAAATCCCATGGTGCTTAACAGTACGCCATAAAGAACTACTGCACCCGTGATCCAAATGACACTTTTTAGATCCCACTTTTTTAGTTTGACTTCGGTCGCTTTTTTGGTTGTGGCACTCAGCAAAACAACTAGGCCGATTAAGGCTAAGAACATGCCTAGCCAAAAAGGAAAATAGCCTGGCCCCATTTTTGCAGCTGTACCCATTTGATAGTTTCTTGCTATGCTAGCAAAAAATAAGCCAACCACGATATACATAAAGCCTGCGGCAAAATCTTGTTGATTGCGTATTTTCAAAGTGTGCTCCAAGTTGGTCTATTTATTGAGGGACCATTTTTTAATATTGATGAGCGATTGTAAGCTAGGCTGATAGCCCTTGCTAGTCAAAAAATCTAGGGTTTGCCCTAATTTATTGCCAATGCGATAATTATTGTTATGAAAGTCTCCCAAATTCGCCAAGCTTACCTTGATTTCTTTGCCAGCAAAGGACATCAAATCGTTCCCTCTAGTCCTGTGGTTCCTGGGGATGACCCCACCCTACTATTTACTAATGCAGGCATGAATCAATTTAAGGATGTTTTCTTAGGCTTTGATCAACGCCCTTATAGTCGAGCAAGCACCGCGCAAAAGTGTATTAGGGCGGGGGGTAAGCACAACGATTTAGATAATGTAGGCTATACCGCTCGGCACCATACCTTTTTCGAGATGCTCGGCAACTTTTCTTTTGGCGATTACTTTAAGCAAGATGCAATTCAATTTGCCTGGGAATTATTAACTGAAGTATTTAAATTGCCGAAAGAGAAACTGTTAATTACGGTTTATGCAGAAGATCAAGAGGCCTACGATATTTGGCATCAACAAATCGGCGTACCTGCTGAGCGCATTATCCGTATTGGCGATAACAAGGGTGCGCGGTATGCATCCGATAATTTTTGGATGATGGGGGATACCGGTCCGTGCGGTCCGTGCACAGAAATTTTTTATGATCACGGTGCTCATATTCCTGGCGGTCCTCCTGGAAGCCCAGATGAAAATGGCGACCGCTTTATTGAGATTTGGAATAATGTCTTTATGCAATTTAATCGCGATGAAGCGGGTAATATGCACCTCTTACCTAAGCCAAGTGTTGATACGGGTATGGGTTTGGAACGAATTGCAGCGGTATTGCAGAAAGTCCATTCCAATTATGAAATTGATTTATTTGTAAATTTATTGCAAGCTGCCAAAGCTGCAGTCGATGGTGCTGGCGGTCAAAATTGCGATGCCAATAGCCCTTCGCTTAAAGTCATTGCCGATCATATTCGCGCTTGTAGTTTTGTGATTGTCGATGGCGTGATTCCAGGTAATGCAGGGCGCGGGTATGTCTTGCGACGCATTGCCCGACGGGCAATTCGACATGGCTTTAAATTAGGTGCGCGGCGGCCATTTTTATATCAGCTGGTACCGGCATTAGTCGTTGAAATGGGCGATGCTTACCCTGAGTTGCGTCATGCACAAGACAAAGTCAGTGATGTTCTCAAGCAAGAAGAAGAACGTTTTTTTCAAACCATCGCCAATGGCATGGAAATTTTAGAGGCGGCGTTAGCAAGCAATGCCGCTAATATAGATGGTGAAACCGCCTTTCGCTTGCACGATACCTTTGGCTTTCCCTTAGATTTAACTGCCGATATTTGTCGAGAGCGGAGCATCACTGTCGATGTTGCTGATTTCGAGTTGGCCATGCAGGCGCAACGCAATCAAGCACGTGCGGCAGGGCAATTTAAAATGACCCAAGGCTTGACATACGCTGGTAAGCCAACCGAATTTCATGGGTACGAGCAACTGCAACGTGATAGCAACACCATTACTGCGCTGTATCTTGATGGCGTGGCGGTACAGTCTGTCGTTGCTGGTGATAATGCAGTGGTGGCGCTAGATCACACCCCTTTTTATGCCGAGTCGGGGGGGCAAGTTGGCGATCGTGGTGAGTTACGTAATGAGCGTTCCCATTTTAAAGTTGACGATACTTTTAAGATTCAGGCTAATGTATATGGGCATCAAGGTGAAGTACTTGAGGGGCAACTGCACGTTGGCGATACAGTAAAGGCTATGGTTGATATCACGCATCGCCAAGATACCATGCGTAATCATAGCGCCACCCATTTGCTACACAAAGCATTGCGTGAAGTCTTAGGCGATCATGTAATGCAAAAAGGTTCTTTGGTCGATGCTGGTAAAACCCGCTTTGACTTTACTCACAATGCCCCTGTTAGCCCAGCCCAGTTAAGGCAAATTGAAATACTCGTGAATCGAGAAATTCTTGCTAACACTGCAACCTCAGCCCAAGTGATGTCACTCGAAGATGCCCAAAAAACCGGGGCGATGATGCTTTTTGGTGAAAAATATGGCGCCGAAGTACGGGTTTTAAAAATTGGTACCTCCAAAGAACTGTGCGGGGGTACCCATGTCAGTCGCACTGGAGACATTGGTAGCTTAAAGGTAACCTCAGAGTCTGGAGTAGCCGCTGGTATTCGTAGGGTAGAGGCGGTCACTGGAAATAACGCCTTATATTTTTTACAAGATTTAGAAGATAAGTTAAATGCGGTAGCGCAGGTATTAAAAAGTAATCCGCAAGAGCTTGCAACTCGCGTTACGCAGCTGCAAGATACTTTGCGTCAAACTGAGCGCGAGCTGGAGCGAGTGAACTCAAAATTGGCCGCTAGTCAGGGCGATGAACTTGCCGCACAGGCACTAGAGGTAAATGGCTTAATGGTGTTGGCGCTTCGTCTTGATGGGGCTGATTCGCAGGTATTGCGTGAAACCTTAGACGCTTTAAAAGTCAAACTGAAAACTGCGGTGATCGTTTTAGCCTCTGTGCAAGGAGATAAAGTGAACCTGATCGCGGGGGTAACAGCAGATGCAATAAGCCAGATCAAAGCAGGCGATTTAGTCAATTTTGTGGCACAGCAGGTTGGGGGTAAGGGCGGGGGTAAAGCCGAAATGGCAATGGCTGGGGGTACAATGCCAAGCGCCGTACCCGCCGCCTTGGCCAGTGTAGAACAATGGATTAGAGAGAGAACTGCAGAAAAATCTGCGAGTTAAACAGTATGAACGAGAACCAAGAGACTTTTAATGAGCTAGCCGTCAACGAATTGCCGATTGCAAATCGTGAAGTTGATGCCATTGGGATGAATTGCCCATTACCCATCTTACGCACTAAAAAAGCTTTGGCCGATATGCAGTCGGGCGAAATTCTTAAAATTACCGCCACCGATGCCGGAGCAAAACACGATTTCCCAGCTTTTGCCAAACAAACTGGCAACCAATTGATTGCTACTGAGATAGTAAACGATACCTTTGTTTTTTACCTCAAGCGCCGCTAAAGTATTTGCCAGTCGAGGCTAAGCGAGAAGCCCAGTGTGAACTTAGCGTTGTTTTAAGAACGCCGCAAAATCACTGCTGACTTCAGGATGGCGTAGAGCAAAATCAACCGTTGCCTTGAGATAACCTAATTTACTACCGCAGTCGTAACGAACTCCTTGATACTCATAGGCATACACTGGTTCTGCTTTTAATAAGGAAGCAATCGCATCGGTGAGTTGTAATTCGCCTCCAGCCCCTGGTTGAAGATTACGAATGTAATTAAAAATATTGGAAGAAAGTACATAACGGCCTACTACGGCCAAATTTGACGGCGCATCTTGCGGCAACGGCTTTTCGACAATGCCCGTTAAGCGATGTACTCCAGAGGCGGTAAGAGTGCCAGCCACAATGCCATAAGAACTACTTTGTGCAGGATTAATTTTTTCTACCGCCAAAACAGAGCCCTGATATTGGTCATGCACTTTTAACATTTGTGTTAATACTGCTGGATCGCCAACCAGCAAATCGTCCGCCAAGATGACAGCAAAGGGCTCATCGCGCACTAATTTTTCAGCGCAAAGTACCGCGTGACCTAAGCCTAAGGCTTCAGGTTGACGCACATAAACACAATCAACATGGCTGGGCTTCACATTACGCACAATTTCGAGTAAAGCCGTTTTATTTTTAGCCTCAAGCTCAGCCTCAAGCTCATAGGCCTTATCGAAGTGGTCTTCAATGGCGCGCTTACTTCGTCCTGTGACAAAAATCATTTCGGTAATACCGGCAGCAATAGCTTCTTCAACGGCGTATTGAATCAGCGGCTTATCGACAATATTGAGCATTTCTTTAGGACTGGCCTTAGTGGCAGGCAAAAACCGCGTGCCTAAGCCGGCAACTGGAAATACTGCTTTGCTAACGGTTTTTAACTTGGCATTACTCATAAAGTTCGATTCTTAAAAGGATTTAAGACGATTTTAAACGTTGTAGTTGGGCAGCTAATTTTTCGTGGTTAAGCTCAAAGCCTGCCAGACGCTGTTTTTCTTGCGCGACCACCTCGTCTGGCGCACGTGCAACAAAGCTTTCATTATTCAATTTTTGGCGACATTTATCAATTTCATTGGCAATTCGCACTAATTCTTTGCTAATGCGTATTTGCTCTGCCGCCAAATCTACTTCAATTTTAAGTAGCAATTTAATCTCGCCCACTAAAGCCATGGGCGCGCCCGCACCTTCGCGTTCGAGGCTAGCCTCGTCGGCAAAGATGCGCACTTCTGATAATTTGGCGAGGGCCGTTAAATAGGGGCTGGCTTGAGTTAAAAAAACGGACGAACCACAAATCCACAAGGGCACCTTTTGCGCTGGGGAAATTTGCATTTCACCGCGCAGATTGCGGCAGGCATCAGTAATAGCCTTAATTTGCGTCATCCACGCCTCACTTACGGGATCAATTTTTTCAGGTTGACTGATGGGATAGGACTGCAAAGCAATTGACTGGCTTGCTTGCTGACTAAGTTCTTTGCCAGCCTTAGGAGCAACCGTTTGCCAGAGGGTTTCGGTAATAAATGGAATGAGCGGGTGCGCTAAACGCAAGATCGTCTCAAGTACTCGTAAGAGCGTACGGCGGGTAGCGCGTTGTTGGGCAAGCGTACCATTTTGTAGCTGAACTTTTGCAAGCTCTACATACCAATCACAATATTCATCCCAGACAAATTGATAAATCGCGCTGGCCACATTATCAAAGCGATACATCGCGAAACCTTTGGCGACTTCTGCCTCGGTGGTTTGCAGTAGCGAAACAATCCAACGGTCGGCTGGTGAAAAATCAAGATAACCATCGGGACCGCATTGATTGTCACAGGGCGCAAAGCCATTAGCTGCATCATCACCAGGGCAGTTCATTAAGACAAAGCGACTGGCATTCCAGAGTTTGTTACAAAAATTACGATAGCCTTCGCAGCGTTTTTGATCAAAATTAATATTACGCCCTAGTGATGCTAGGGAGGCAAAGGTAAAACGTAAGGCGTCAGTACCAAAAGCAGGAATGCCATCGGGAAATTCTTTATTGGTTTTTTTAGTGATGCTTGTCGCTTGTTTTGGATTCATCAGGCCAGCAGTGCGCTTGTCTACGAGCTGAGCTAATTCAATACCATCGATGAGGTCAATTGGGTCTAAGGTATTGCCTTTTGACTTACTCATTTTTTGGCCTTCAGCATCTCGTATCAAGCCATGCACATAGACTGTATGAAAAGGTACTTGCCCAGTAAAGTGGCAGGTCATCATCACCATACGCGCTACCCAAAAGAAAATAATGTCAAAGCCGGTGACTAATACCGAGGAAGGTAAAAAGTGTTTAAGCTCTGCAGTTGCTTGCGGCCAACCTAATGAACTGAAGGGCACCAGCGCCGAACTAAACCAGGTATCGAGGACATCAGGGTCGCGCTGCAGTGGTCCGGTGTAACCAGCTGCACTAGCTTTGGTTTGCGCATCTGCAGCATTGCGGGCCACAAATATTTGCCCTTCAGTGCCGTACCAAGCAGGAATTTGGTGCCCCCACCACAGTTGCCTAGAGATGCACCAATCTTGAATATTTTCGAGCCACTGGGTATAAGTGCTAACCCAATTTTCAGGCACCAACTCAATCGCCCCGCTCTTGACTGCATGCAGAGCAGCACTGGCCATTGACGCACCGGGTTGATACAAGTTATCAGCACTCGGTTGAGAGACAGCGACAAACCATTGGTCGGTAAGCATGGGCTCAATAATGGTTTGGGTACGGTCACCGCGGGGCACCATTAAGGTATGTGGTTTCACCTCCGCCATCAGTCCTGCGGCCTCAAGGTCGGCAATGATCTGTGCACGAGCGACAAAGCGATCCATGCCTTGATATATTTTCGGGGCATTCTCATTGATCTTGGCATCGAGGGTCAAAATGGTAATAAGGGGTAATTGATGGCGTTGGGCAACCGCGTAGTCATTGAAGTCGTGGGCAGGCGTTACTTTGACGACACCAGTACCAAAGGCAGGATCAACATAGCTATCGGCAATGATGGGAATGGTTTTGTTACACAAGGGTAAATTCACCATGCGCCCAATAAGGTGGCGGTAGCGTGTATCTTCTGGGTTCACCATGACCGCAACGTCGCCCAATAAAGTTTCTGGCCGCGTAGTAGCGACGATTAATTCATCCGAACCATCGCTTAATGGATAGCGAATATGCCACAGACTGCCAGCCTCTTCTTCGCTCACAACTTCTAAATCGGAAACGGCGGTACCGAGGACAGGATCCCAATTGACTAAACGTTTGCCACGATAAATTAAACCTTGCTCATGTAGGCGAACAAAGACTTCGACCACGGCTGCCGACATTTTTTCGTCCATGGTGAAATACTCACGCGCCCAATCAATGGATGCACCTAGTCGACGAATTTGGCGGGTAATACTTGAGCCCGAAGCATCTTTCCATTCCCAAACTTTTTTTAGAAAGGCCTCCCGACCAAGATCGTGACGGGATATTTTTTGGGCATCTAGTTGCCGCTCAACCACAATTTGTGTGGCAATGCCGGCATGATCTGTGCCCGGTAACCAGAGTGTATTAAAACCTTGCATACGGGCATGGCGAATCAGGCTGTCCATCATCGTTTGGTTAAACGCATGCCCCATATGTAAGGTGCCAGTGACATTAGGAGGGGGTAATTGGATGCTAAAGTTGGCCTTACTGTCGTCAAGGGTGGTATGGGCAATGCCGCGGCGCTCCCATTCAGGGGCCCAGTAGGCTTCAATTGGGGCAGGTTCGTATGATTTAGCCAACTCTAAATCGGTGATAGGGTTGATGGAGCTTGAAGCAGGGGGATTTAAAGGGTTTGGCATAAGAGGCAAATTATAATTGGGCTAATGTACTCTGACTTGCTCGCCAACCTTAATCCTGAACAATGCGAAGCAGTCACACTGCCGCCAAGCGATGCAAATGGCCGTTCTCGCTCAGCATTAATCTTGGCTGGCGCTGGAAGCGGCAAGACGCGCGTGCTTACCACACGTATTGCTTGGCTAATTCAGACGGGTCAAGCTTCGCCCATTAGCGTGCTCGCAGTAACTTTTACTAATAAAGCAGCCAAAGAGATGATGATTCGCCTTGCTGCGATCTTACCAATTAACACCCGCGGGATGTGGATTGGTACTTTTCATGGTCTATGTAACCGTTTATTACGCGCGCATCATCGCGATGCTGGTTTGCCATCAACCTTTCAAATACTCGATACCCAAGATCAATTGTCAGCGATCAAGCGGCTTTTAAAGGGACTTAAAGTCGATGATGAAAAATATCCACCCAAGCAATTGCAATATTTCATTGCCCATGCGAAAGAGCGTGGCATGCGGGCCAAAGATTTGCATTCAGCTGACGTCTTTCAAGACCGGATGGCAGAGCTTTACGCTGCCTATGATGAGCAATGTCAACGTGAGGGGGTGGTTGATTTTGCCGAATTGCTATTACGTAGCTATGAATTATTACAGCACCACGAGCCGATTCGAACTCATTATCAAGAGCGCTTTCGTCATATTTTGATTGATGAGTTTCAAGATACCAATGCCTTGCAATATGCGTGGTTAAAACTGCTTTCTGGTCATGAAGGCGGCCGCGCAAGCGCTAGTGCAAGTTCGGTCTTTGCAGTTGGTGATGATGACCAAAGTATCTATGCGTTTCGCGGTGCCGATGTAGAAAATATGCGTTTATATGAAAATCAATTTCACCCATTCATGGTGAAGTTAGAGCAAAATTATCGCTCCCACGGCAATATTTTAGATGTCGCGAATCACTTAATTGCCAATAACACCGCACGCCTAGGCAAAAATTTACGCACTGATGCAGGTCATGGGGAGCCAGTACGTATTTACGAAGCAGCGAGCGATAGCATGGAGGCGGCTTGGTTAATTGACGAAATTAAAGGGTTGATTAATGGTGGTTTGAGTCGCAGCGAGATCGCTTTGCTTTACCGCAGCAATGCGCAGTCGCGCATTATTGAACATAATTTATTTTCTGCTGGTTTGCCCTACCGAGTTTATGGCGGCTTACGTTTTTTTGAGCGCGCTGAAGTTAAACATGCGCTCGCTTATTTACGCTTACTTGAAAACCCAAATGACGACACCTCATTTTCTCGTGTGGTTAATTTCCCCGCGCGTGGTATTGGGGCCAGAAGCATTGAGGCCCTACAAGATGCGGCGCAATTACAACAATGCTCCTTGTACTCGGCAGCCAGCACCCTCGAAGGCAAGGCTGGCGCTACCTTGGGGGGCTTTGTCCGCCTAGTCGATCACATGCGTGAAGCAACCCGACACAATACTTTGCCAGAAACAGTCGAGTTTGTGATTCAGCATAGCGGCCTAATTCAGCACTACTTAAGCGAACGCGAAGGCCAAGATCGAGTTGAAAACTTACAAGAATTAATTAATGCAGCCACCGCCTTTATTGCCGAAGAGGGTTTTGGGCAGAATGCGAAAGCCGCTTCACCCCCTAGCGAAAATGATGCTGGCACTTTAGAGATGTCACCTTTAGCTGCTTTCTTAGCGCATGCTTCTCTAGAGGCCGGTGACAACCAAGCACAAGCTGGGCAAGATGCCATTCAACTCATGACTGTCCATTCTGCCAAAGGTTTGGAATTTACCGCGGTTTTTATTACTGGGCTTGAAGAGGGCTTATTTCCCCATGAAAACAGTATTAATGAAAATAATGGCTTAGAGGAAGAGCGACGCCTCATGTATGTGGCGATTACGCGCGCTAAAGAACGCTTGTATTTATCGCATACCCAATCACGCATGCTACATGGTCAAGTACGTTACAACATGCCTTCACGTTTTTTAGAAGAGTTACCGCAAGCGTGCTTAAAATGGCTTACTCCCAAAATGAAAGATGCCCGCTGGGGCGGGGGGCGTAGCGGGAGCAATAACTGGCAGAGCACTTATTCGCATGATAGTGATGACAGTCAGGTTTTTGATTACGAGGAAAGTCCTGGTGCGCGTAAGCCAAGACTGGCGCATAGGGCTTTAAGTAGCAACATTCCCCGCATGGCTACACCAGCGCGTGATATTTATCCATTTCGGGTGGGCCAGCAGGTTTTTCATACGAAGTTTGGTGAGGGGCGTATTACCGCCCTCGAGGGTCTTGAGGTTGATGCGCGCGCTCAAATTAATTTTAAGCGACATGGTGTGAAGTGGCTTCAACTCAGTATCGCTAAACTAGCAGCCATCGACTAAAGCGCTATGCAATTAGCTTAGTTAATCAAGTAGGGTCCATTTAGTCGCTGATTTCATCGGGGTTACTTGTCGCCGCACTATCGGTAAAGCAATTTTTCCAAGTTGCAAAAGCCGAGCAATATAGCACTGTCATGCACGCCATAGAAATTGGGGCAATCACGAACGAGCCCACCTCGCTAAAATTGAGCGCCTCAAACACGGTGCTGAGAAGCAAAGGAACTGCCACTAAAAGCGTGCCCCAAATAAGCAGATAAATGATAAATGCGTTGCGATTACGCCAGCAAGCAATCCAACTTGAAAAAAGTGCTTGCGTTACAGGCATATCTTCCCATCCCACTAGAATTGGTGAAAACCACATCAGCATCCCAATTGGAATATATAGGGCCACTACAATACCTAATACGACATACATCTGCTTGATTATCTCGATGCCCAGAGGTTTATCTCCAGTGAGCGCCGGCAAGAGTACCTGAACATCAACAAAAAAGCTGGCGATAAAACTCAACACCAAAATTAAGCTAGTGTGAATCAGGCCAAGCTGTAAGAGGCGTTTACGTACCAAGGGTCCTGAAGAGCGTAGGCCGACCAAATAGACTAAAGGCGAAAGACGAATTTTTTGAATCGTTTGGCGACAACCCGTCATGAAGCCGAATTGTAAGGAGGGGGTAATCAGCAAAATTGCAAAAACACCTACAACCGGAATCAAAATAGCTAGCTGGACTAAAAAAATATACAAAAACACGAGCATTAAAAAGCCCAATGGGTTTTGTTTAAAAAGCCAGATGCCTTGGCGAATCCAAACATAACCTTGTTGAGCAGTAACATTATTCAGTTTCATAAGGGATTATTTTTTTGCTTGCGACGACTTTCTAAGATCGCCTCAAAATGGTTAGGGTTGTGTGCGGTGAGCATTTGCGCGCTGCGGGGTAAATAAAAATCCCATAAGCGCGAAATCCAAAAGCGTAATGCGGCTGCACGAAGCATAGCAGACCAACTGCGCTTTTCGCCTGCACCCAAGGGGCGAATAGTTTGATAGGCATTGATCAGTGCAGTGAGGCGCTGCCCATCTAAATCGATGTGGTTTTCGGTAAGGCACCAATCGTTGACGGTAACAGCTAGATCAAATAACCATTTATCGGTACCCGCAAAGTAAAAATCAAACAAGCCACCCAACTGTGTTTGCTGCTGTCGCTCGACAAAAAGTACGTTATCGCGAAATAAATCGCAATGACTAGCACCCTGAGGTAGTTGCCCATAATCGGCGCTCGCAAAGAATGCCTCTTGAAATTGCAACTCGCTATTTAAAAGAGTTTGTTGGGTGGCCGAAAGATGGGGCAGTACAGCAGGAGCAATTTGGCGCCACCAAGCGATGCTACGCAAATTTGCTTGCTCAGTCTGAAAATCTACCCCAGCCAAATGCATCTTGGCCAGCATCGCACCAACCATCGCACAGTTTTCGTTAGAGGGCTGCAAGTAAGATTGACCTGGTAATTTAGTCACAATGGCGGCAGGTTTGTCATGAAGGGTAAAAAGAATTTCTCCGGCGCGATTGGCAATTGGCTTAGGTACTGGAATACCTTTATTGGCGAGGTGTAACATTAGTTCGAGATAGTAGGGTAACTGCGCAGCAGTTAAGCGCTCAAAAATCGTTAGGACATATTCCTGAGTTTGCCCTGCTTGTGCTGTATCAAGAAAAAAATTAGAATTTTCGATACCCCCATGGATGCCCCTTAAATCGATTGCCTTGCCAAGCGAAAATTCGCGCTCGAACCAGGGTGCAATTTCAGTGAGGCTAAGTGGGGTATAAACGGCCATAATCTAAAACCAATTTATTGCAGCGGTAGACTCAAGCTAGGTACGCTGAGAATGGTGGTAGCTGGCTCACGTGCGCCCGGCATCAAAGAAGAGGGGTGAGACATGTCGTAGACGCCTAATGAGCCTTTAACCTGAACACTAGTAGGGCTATATGCATCTCGATATTCCGTAATTTGCGTGCCATTTGAGCTGGTATGCGTAAAAGAGGGTTGGTGGTTTACCTTGCCATTCGTCTTGTTTGAGACTTTGCTGCTGGGCGAGTGGGGGCGACCATTAATTTGTTGAAGATCCTCTGGGCTAAGCGCTTGCAGATTGCTGGTTTGCGCTAGAACCGACTTGGGAGCCAAAACCAGGCTACCATAGAAAAAGCCTAAAAGGCATGCCAAGCTTGCTAGAAGGCGGGTCAAGCAAAGTTGGCGCATCTTTAAAATCCTCTATTTGTGAGTGTTAGGCAACTAGATTGTACGATTGCGGTATGACTAAACATAGACTCCTATTAATCGATGGTTCTAGCTACCTATACCGGGCTTTTCACGCCATGCCCGATTTACGTAATGGGGCTGGTGAGCCAACTGGGGCTATTTATGGCATGGTCAATATGCTGCGGCGGGCCCGAACAGATATTGCTGCCGATCATATAGCCTGCGTCTTCGATGCCAAGGGTAAAACTTTTCGCGATGAGATGTATGACCAGTACAAGGCAAATCGCTCACCGATGCCCGAAGATTTGGTAAAACAAATTGAACCAATTCATGCGATGGTCCGGGCCATGGGTTGGCCTATCTTGATGGTTTCAGGTGTTGAAGCTGATGATGTAATTGGTACTTTGGCGACCCAAGCAAGTGCAGCTGGTTGGGAAACGATTATTTCAACTGGCGATAAAGATTTAGCTCAATTAGTCAATTCTTCGGTCTCATTAATTAACACGATGACCAATGAAAGCCTAAATATTGCTGGTGTAATTAATAAATTTGGTGTTCCGCCTGAGCGCATCGTCGATTACCTCACAATTGTTGGTGATAGTGTAGATAACGTACCCGGGGTTCCCAAAGCAGGCCCTAAGACTGCCAACAAGTGGTTAACTGAGTTTGGTGATTTAGATAATTTAATGGCTTCAGCCGAGTTGGTCAAAGGTGTAGTTGGCGAAAATTTACGCGCTAGCTTGCCTTGGTTATTGCGGGCGCGAGAATTGCTCACCATTAAAACCGACTGCGATCTTTCGCCCCACTTACCCAGTTTAGATGACTTGCATGCTGCTGCAGAAGATGCACCAAAATTACGCGAGTTATTTGAGCGCTATGCTTTTAAAACATGGTTAAGAGAGGTCGCCAATGATGCTGGCAAGTCAGGTGGGGAAGCACTCGAACTTGCTGAGGGTGTGGTGGCAACAACTACTGCAGTACGTGCCAATGTTTTGCAAAGTCAGTACGATTGTGTGGTCGATGAGGCCAATTTTGAACGTTGGTTAGCAAAGCTTCAACAAGCTCAACTTGTTGCAGTCGACACAGAAACGACTGGTTTAGATGCGCTAGCAGCAGAGCTTGTAGGAATTTCTTTTTCGGTAGAGGCGGGTGAGGCTTGCTATATACCAGTTGCGCATCGCACTGGCGAAACCCAACTCGATCGTGCGTGGGTATTAGAGCGTTTATTACCTTGGCTAGAAGATGCAAGCAAAGCTAAGGTAGGGCAGAACCTGAAATACGATGCCCATATTTTTGCTAACTATGGCATTACCTTACAGGGAATTGCATTTGACACTTTGCTTGAATCCTATGTATTAGAATCGCACTTACCCCACAATATGGATAGCATGGCTGAACGGCATTTAGGCACAAAAACCATTCGCTATGAAGAAGTCTGCGGCAAGGGCGTTCATCAAATTGGCTTTGACCAAGTCGATTTAGCTACGGCTTGCCATTATGCCGCTGAAGATGCAGATATTACCTTGCGTTTACATCAATTTTTATGGCCCCAAATTGCTGAAAATTCAGGACTTCGCTACGTGTATCAGCAAATCGAGTTACCGGCGATGCGCGTGCTGGGCATTATGGAAAGCAATGGTATTAAAGTTGATACCGAGTTGTTGGCCAAGCAAGGATTAACGGTGGGTAAACGGTTGTTATCCCTTGAGACAGAAATTCACAAACTAGCAGGGCAACCATTTAACATTCAGTCACCCAAACAAATTGGCGAGATTTTATTTGGCCAGTTGCAATTACCCGTGATTAAAAAAACGCCGGCAGGCGCACCATCAACCGATGAAGAAGTTTTGCAAAAATTGGCTGAAGATTATCCTTTACCTGCACGTATTTTGGATTACCGCAGCTTAGCTAAGTTGATGTCGACATATATTGAAAAATTACCGCGCATGGTAAACCCTAAAACAGGAAGGGTGCATACTAATTTTTCTCAAGCAGTAGCCGTCACCGGCCGTCTGGCCTCGAGTGAACCTAATTTACAAAATATTCCAGTGCGTACTGAAGAGGGTCGGCGTATTCGGGAAGCTTTTGTTGCTGCCGAAGGTTGCAAGCTAGTTTCTGCTGATTACTCCCAAATTGAATTGCGCATCATGGCGCATATTGCGCAAGATGAAAACTTACTCGCTGCTTTTGCTGCTGGCTTAGATGTGCATCAAGCCACCGCTGCAGAAATATTTGGTATTGCCTTGGATGCGGTTACCGCTGAGCAACGGCGTTATGCCAAGGTGATTAACTTTGGTTTAATTTATGGCATGAGTGCCTTTGGTTTAGCAGGTAATCTAGGCATTGAGAGGGCAGCAGCGCAAAAATACATTGACACTTATTTTGAGCGCTATCCTGGGGTGGCGCAATATATGGAGCGGACAAGACTTGAGGCGCGAGATAGTGGCTATGTAGAAACTGTTTTTGGTCGGCGCTTATGGTTACCCGAAATTAAAAGTTCGGGTCCACGAAGACAGGGTGCCGAACGCGCAGCAATTAATGCGCCAATGCAAGGTACTGCTGCCGATTTAATTAAATTAGCAATGATTGCGGTACAGCAATGGATTGAAAAAGAACAATTACAAACCCGCATGCTTTTGCAGGTACATGATGAATTGATATTCGATGCGCCATTTGCCGAGGTAGATCGTTTACGTGAGGCTTTGCCGAGTTTAATGGGCTCAGTGGCACAATTGCGTGTGCCACTTGTAGTGAGTATTGGTGTGGGTAATAACTGGGAAGAGGCACATTAAGTAGATGGATCAAGATAGTTGGTAACGAAATTTAAGGAGAGATAATGCAAAATAAACGGCGGCAATTTATGCAAACTTCAGTAGCTTCAGCGGTTTCTGCTGTATCTATTAGTGGTTTGGGAGTCGGTTTTGTGACCGCATCGCAGCCCCTATTAGCGGCAGCAATTCAAACAGACTTTACTGGAATTGAAGCCAGCGAGCAAACGATTACAGTTGCTAATGCTAAGGTGCCACTTTATGTCGTCCGCCCAAGCAAAGCTACTAGGCCTTTACCGATTGTGATTGTGACTAGTGAAATTTTTGGCGTCCACGAACATATCGCTGATGTCGCGCGGCGTTTTGCCAAACTTGGATACCTAGCGATTGCCCCAGAGTTTTTTGCCCGTGCTGGCGATCCCAATACCTTTGGAACTATCGCTGAAATTCAGAGCAATATTATTGCTAAGACACCTGACGCAGAAGTATTGGCTGATATTAAAGCGGCTATAGCATGGGCGGGAGCCCACGGTGGCGATGTAAAGCGGGTTGGTGTTACCGGGTTTTGTTGGGGTGGTCGCATTACCTGGCTCGCCGCTACTTTGCCAGAAGTGCGCGCTGGCGTTGCTTGGTATGGTCGTTTAGTAGGGGTACCCACTCCAAACAGTCCACGTAATCCAGTTGATATTGCTGCTGAATTAAAAGCACCGGTTCTCGGTTTATATGGCGGTGCAGATACTGGCATTCCTTTAGAGACAGTGGAAAAAATGCGCATGGCTTTAACTGCAGCCGCAGCTGCAAATGCGGCGGCGAAAACCTCACGGATTGAAGTCTATCCCGATACTCCACATGCGTTTCATGCCGACTATCGTGAATCGTATCGCGCTGGCCCAGCTAAAGATGGTTGGGATAAATGCCTTGCTTGGTTTAAGCAATACGGTGTTGCATGAATGCTTTAAGTACTCTACAACTCATCATTGCGGTTACCACTTTAGCGGGCTTAGCTAGTATCTTGATCGCGGCGAGTTTGTCTTTAGGGTTTTTAAGCAAGATGATCGACACCATGGTGAGTTTTTCAGTTGGCATTTTACTAGCCACTGCATTTTTACATTCTTTGCCAGAAGCATTTGAAATGCCAAACAGTAATCCAGCCACCTTATTTGCTGCCTTATTAATGGGTTTATTGGGTTTCTTTTTATTGGAAAAAGTTGCTTTATTACGGCACAGTCATCATCATGAAGGTGATGGGCATCATCACCATCAAGGTCACGATGCCGAAATTGCTGGTAGTAGTGGATGGACGATTTTAGTTGGCGATGGCTTACACAATTTTGTTGATGGGGTACTCATCGCGGCTGCTTTTATGGTGAACATGCAAGTTGGTATTTTTACCGCATTAGCGATCATTGCCCATGAAATTCCGCAAGAAGTAGGCGATTTTATTGTCTTGCTTAATGCCGGCTTTTCTAAAGCCCGTGCTTTGCTATATAACTTAATTAGCAGCTCCTTAGCCGTGCTAGGCGGCGTATTGGCTTACTTTTTTTTAGAGCGTGCGCACCACATCATGCCTTACCTCTTGGTAATTGCATCGAGTAGTTTTATTTATATTGCCGTGAGTGATTTAATTCCCCAAATGCACCGCCGTCCCCATTGGCGAGAATCCTTGCGGCAAATTGTTTTGATCGGTTGCGGTATTGGGGTTGTTATTGTGTTGTCGCAATAGGTCGTTGTGCATCTGCGCACCATTCACTCCAACTACCCGCATAGAGTTTTGAGCCAGTAATACCAGCGATTTCCATGGCCAAGAGATTATGGCAAGCCGTGACACCAGAACCACATTGGTGAATAATGTTTTTAGCTGATCTACCCGCTAACAAAATACTAAATTCGCGATAAAGCTCATCTGCCGTCTTAAATTGGGCGGCCCGTAAGTTTTCTTTAAAGCAGCGATTAGTGGCACCGGGAATATGTCCACCAACAGGATCTAAGGTTTCATTTTCTCCACGAAATCGATCGGGAGCACGAGCATCTAAAACAAGGCGCGCCGCCGCAGATTGTCCGGTATCAAGGTTCGCTACCACTTCATCAACGAGTACTAAATCTTGGTAGGGCACAGCACCTGGAGTACCACTTAAAGGGCTCGGTTCGCGTGGCTTACTGCCAATTGCACCATTCCAGGCATCAAGGCCACCATCTAAAACCTGAACTTGCGCATGACCAATTGCTCGTAGCATCCACCAGAGACGGCTAGCGAAAACCGAGCCCTGATTGTCATAGGCAACAACATGAATATGCGAGTTAATGCCAAGGCGTTGGCGGGTTTTTGCCCAAGCTTCAGGGCTCGGTAATGGGTGCCGTCCGTTGGACCCCGTTTTAGGACCTGATAAATCCTGATCAAGATCAACATAAATAGCGCCAGGTATGTGACTCATTTGATAGACCTGCCGACCTGCCGTAGGGTTAGTGAGATCAAAGCGACAGTCGCAAAGTAAGACATCGGCGCCAGTATTAAGTAACTCTTCTAATTGATTGGCAGTAATTAAGGATTGGCTCATTTATTTTTCTCCAAGTTCATGGTGCGGCGATACCATTCATGAAAGTGTTGCATACCATCTTCCATTGGGCTTTGATAGGGGCCAACTTCATTGATGCCCCGAGCCATGAGTGCAGCACGACCCGCATCCATGCGTTCGGCAATCTCATCATCTTCAAGGCAAGTTTCCATATAGGCAGCGCGTTCTGCGGCGACAAATTCTCGCTCGAATAAAGCAATTTCTTCGGGGTAATAAAACTCGACAATATTGCGCGTTTTATTGGGACCCAAGGGATGTAAAGTAGAAATACACAACACCCCTGGATACCATTCAACCATTACATTCGGATAGTAAGTAAGCCAAATTGCACCATGTTGAGGTAACTTGCCCTGGTGATAGCGTAAGACTGCTTCATGCCAGTCGCGGTAAGTTTGGGTGCCTGGCGTGCTAAGATTTTTATGAATCCCAACAGTTTGTACGCTATGCCAGTCGCCAAATTCCCATTGTAAATTTTCACAAGCAACAAATTTTCCAAGGCCGGGATGAAACGGGGCTACATGGTAGTCTTCGAGATAAACCTCGATAAATGTTTTCCAGTTGTAATTGCACTCATGCACTTCAACATGATCGAGAAGATAACCAGAGAAATCTAAATTGGCGGCGACTCCCAGTTGATTAAGATCGGCATGAACATTGCGCGGTCCTTCAAATAAGAGACCATGCCAATTTTGTAAAGGTGATTTACCCAAGTTTAGACAGGGCTTGTTTTCAAAATGGGGTGCACCTAAAAGGTCGCCTTGTAGATCGTAGGTCCAGCGATGTAATGGGCAAACAATGGTGTCAACTTGACCAGTGCCATTAAGCATTAGGGCTTGGCGATGGCGACAAACATTTGAAAGAAGTTCAACGCCATGAACATTTCGTACCAACAACCGACCTTCATTTTCAGCTGGCAAGGTTTGATAGGAACCAAGCTCAGGCACCATTAATTCGTGCCCTACATAAGCTGGGCCTTGCTTAAATAGCAATTCGATTTCACGTTGATATAAATCAAGGTCAAAATATGCCGTTACAGGCAATTGAAGTTTGGACGGCGCAAGTTGCTGCGCGGTAGCCAGATTAGTCATTCTCCCCACCCCCGAAAAAGTCAGCCGAAGCTAAGCGGAACAACCAATCCAACCATCGACGAATCGATATTGGAAAGGAAGGCATGGATTATACCCATGACTTTAGGGGTGTAGCTAGCCCAATTCTGGGCTGAAATCCCTACTTTGCCTTTAAGATGGAGTTTTATCCATCACTATTTGCCATATTCCGCTTAGGGGAGCAAGCTATGCCCGCAAAAAAACCTACTAGTGCAGGAGAGGTCGTTCAGATTAAAATTGACTCCAATTTACGTTATGAACAAGCGCTAAAAGATTTAGAAAAACTCATCGCTGATATGGAGTCTGGCAAGCTTTCTTTAGAAGAGACCCTGTTGGCTTATCAACGGGGTGCTGCTTTGCTAAAACATTGTCAAGCAGTGTTAACTCAGGTAGAGCAGCAGGTACGCGTTTTTGAAGCTTAGAGATCCAGTCGGATGAGTGCGAATAATTTCGAGGTGTGGATGCAGGCCCATTCGGTAAGGGCTGAGGCTGCGTTAGTACAGCATTTAGATGTTGCACAAACTGTGCCACAACGGTTACACCAAGCAATGCTTTATGCCACCTTAGGTGGCGGTAAGCGGATTCGTCCCCTTTTGGTTTATGCCGCTGGCGAGCTAAGTGAGAGGCGTTTGTTAGGTAATCAAGCTGAGGTTAGCAGCACATTAGATGCAGC
>CAJASX010000104.1 GCA_903944725.1 uncultured beta proteobacterium | reverse complement strand
CATGGGGAATTTTGCCCCTCTATCGGTTAACAAAACTTTATTTGGTAATTTACGCTACGACCCTGAAGCAGATCTCGTGCCAATTGTATTAATCGAAAAGGGCCCTTTAGTTTTAGCGGTTAATCCTAAATCACCTTATAAAACCGTACCAGATATTGTGGCTGCAGCAAAAGCAAAACCAGGTGTATTAACATTTTCTTCTGGTGGCATTGGTGGTAGCCACCAACTTTCAGCTGAAGTATTTATGGAGAGCGCTGGTATTACGATGATTCATGTACCTTATAAAAGTGGTTCTGCTGGTCTCACCGATTTAATGGCGGGAAATGTTGACATGATGTTTGATCAAATGTATTCAGCCATGCCGAGTATTAAAGGCGATAAATTACGGGCCTTAGCCATCACCAGCAAAAAACGCTCACCGCTCTTGCCTAATATCCCCAGCTTTGCTGAGCTTGGCTATCCCAAAGTTGAGGTGCTCAATTGGCAGGGTTTAGTTGCCCCCAAAGGCACGCCTAAAGCCATCATTGACAAACTCAATGCGGCTGCTAACGAAGCCTTAAAAGATCCTCAATTTCGTGAACTGATGCTCGCGCAAGGTAATGAAATTGGCGGTGGCACTCCTGCCGATTTTGCCGCATTGATTAAAGCAGAATCTGCTAAGTGGAGTGCAGTTGTTAAAGCTCAAAACATCAAGCCAGAGTAAATTAAAGTCCGCGGGTTACACAAACTCAAAGAGCCAAGGCATCCCTTAATCGATTAGCCTTACTGAATGATGAAGCTCAACATGCTAATTGAGCTCATCTCAATGCCGTTGGTAATGACGCTCACTGTTTCGCCGGGCTGCTGCATGGCTAGTGGGTATAGCGCTGGCCAATAATGCTCAGGGGTTGGAATCGCTAAGCGCGCAGCCTCACCCAGACTCTCCCAGTCAATTAAAACCTGATGCTGATTTGTTTGAATAGCCTGCAAAAAGAAATCATTAAATTCTAGGGCCCAAGGATGGGGAGTGGCATCTGCCTGCCAATTAATGAGGCGTAAGTTATGAACGACATTACCACTCGCCAGAATTAAAATATTTTCGGAGCGTAATGAGGTCAAATGCCGGGCTAAATCGTAATGTCCTTGGGCGCTAAAGCCGCCATTTAGGCTCATTTGCACTACAGGAACATCGGCTGCAGGATAAAGATAGCGCAAAACTGACCATGCCCCATGATCAATACCCCATTCATTTTCTTCCAAGACTACAGCACCCATTGGCGCTAATAAACTCTGCACCCGTTGCGCCAAGGCGGGACTTCCAGAAGTGGGATATTGCAGGGCAAAAAGCGGTTCTGGAAAGCCACCAAAATCATGAATGGTTTGGGGCTTTTGCATTGCGGTGGCCCAAACACCGCGCGTCAGCCAATGGGCTGAAATCACCAAAATTGCCTCGGGACGGCTAAGGGCCTTACCTAGAGCCGACCAAGCCGCGGTATACCGGTTTGGCTCGAGTGCATACATGGGGCTGCCATGACCAAGGAAAACCGTAGGTTGTAACTGAATATGCTTGACGTTTATTTAAAAACGTAGCCAATATGCGCAGCAGTAATCGCAAACAAAATAGCTAAACTGGTTGCCACTGCCAGCATCACGACTAAAACAATAATCTTGCGATTAATTGCCGACTTTTCTTCACCATGCCATTCATTCATTTTTAACCTCACCTTCATGCTTAATTAGCTTGAATTATCCACCATTCAAGGGCTACGATCCTACTTTAGACTCCTGAGCGACTAGCTTTGCGGCCATTAGCGCCCACGACCAGCCTTACGCATCATGCCCTTACCGCCACCAAAACCTGCTTGAGGGCGCCCTCCTAAGCTCTGTGGCCCCTTAGCTACTGGGCGCGCAGGCGGTTTTCCGCTTGCAGGTTTAGCTGGGTTTTTACTAGTGGGTTTCTTTTCTTCAGTCACTATTTGCTCCTATCGATATCATATTGTCATGCTTACCGACTATTCTATCCAAGCTGTCGCCATTAATGCAATTCCGCTCATTTTTGCCATCACAATTCATGAGGCAGCCCATGGCTATGCAGCGCGGCGTTTTGGTGATAACACTGCATACGTGCTAGGTCGCGTTACCCTCAATCCAGCCAAACACATCGACTTAGTTGGCACCATCTTAATCCCCTTATCCCTCATTTTAATGGGGTCACCGTATTTAATTGGTTATGCTAAACCAGTGCCTGTTCGTTTTGACCATTTACGTAACCCTAAAATCGATATGATTTGGGTTGCTTTAGCGGGTCCTGGTTCAAATTTTATCCAAGCCATTATTTGGGCCATTCTGTGGATTGCTTTACAAAGTTTTGGCATTGATGAGCCTTTTTTTATTTCAATGGCTAAAGCGGGCGTGCTGTGGAATATTGGTTTACTGGTATTTAATTTATTTCCCTTGCCGCCACTAGATGGTGGTCGAATTTTGTCCGGCCTCTTACCAGCTCGACAATCGCTTGCCTTGGAAAAAATAGAGCCGTGGGGATTTTTCATTGTGCTAGGTTTAGTTTTCACAGGTTTCATCACTACTTGGTGGATGGAACCGCTCAGTGCATTTTTTATTTGGCTACTCACTCTTATTACCACTCCACTTCGTCTATTGCTTGGCGCTTAAATTAGTAATGTCTACCAGTAAAGCATTTCAAACACTATTAATTTACCGCGTTGGGATTACCCTCAATTACCAAATTACCATGGTTGCGGTGGGTTGGCATATTTACGAGCTAACGAATAGTGTGGTCTCACTTGGGCTGGTAGGTTTGGCTGAACTAGTGCCTTACTTTGCCTTCGCACTCTATTCGGGTCATGCAGTCGATACCTACTCGCGACGTTTGATTGCTGCAATTGCTTGCTTAATTCATGTCGCTGCAGCCTTTTTCCTAGCGGCCATTGCACTCAATTTAATTAGTCCACCAGTACCACTTATTTATACGGCAGTTGCCTTTCTTGGTATAGGCAGAGCGCTGATGCGCCCATCGTATACCGCAATCTTTGGGCAAATTATTCCACGCGATGAAATGAGCCGCTACACCGCCTTAGCCTCTTCAATTTTTCAAATATGCGTTGTCGCAGGACCAGGTATAGGGGGTCTACTCATTGGTTTTGCCAGCCTATCTTGGACTTATTCTCTAGCTGGGCTCTGTGCTTGTGTTGGCCTCTATGGCGCTTGGTTGATTCGACCCGAACAGAATAAACCTAGCAAATTAAGCAGTCATTTTTTTATTAGTTTTTTAGAAGGCTTTAATTATGTGCGTAAGCACGAGCTACTGTTAGCGACTATGGCGCTCGATATGTTTGCGGTTTTGCTCGGTGGTGCAGTATCAATCTTGCCCGCCTTTGTTAAAGAAGTACTCCATGCGGGTCCAGAAACTTTAGGTATTTTACGGGCCTCCCCCGCACTAGCAGCTGTACTTACAGGCATTGTGTTAGCCCGTAAACCATTGTTGCAAAACTCGGGGCGCTATTTATTAATGTCAGTAGCGGGCTTTGGTTTAGCCATTATTGGCTTTGGACTCTCAACTGAATTGTGGGTAGCTGCAATCTTCTTAATGCTTTCAGGATGTTGTGATTCTGTATCAGTGGTAATTCGTGGGTCGATTATGCAATTAACTACTCCCGATCATATGCGCGGCAGGGTCAGCGCGATTAACGGTATTTTTATTGGCTCCTCGAATGAACTCGGCGCACTAGAATCTGGTATCGCCGCTAGCCTGATGGGTCTGGTGCCCTCAATTATTTTTGGCGGAATTGCCACGATTGCAGTAGTAACTTGTACTTACTATCTAGCACCCCAATTGCGGCGCTTACATATTGCCGATTTATCTTAAAGATAACTTATTTAATTTCAGGTAATTCTTTTTTAATCAGTTGTAAGCTAGCCCGCAAGAGATTGTTATAGCGCTCACGCTCTGCTTGAATTGTTTCTGGGGTCCATTGAAAAAACCCCTCACCCGTTTTCATGCCTAATTTGCCATGACTAGCAGGCTCGGCTAAGCATTGCGCAATTTGCGGAGAATTATTGAGTGACGGATAAATGCTCGCTCCTGCAGCTGCGTGAATATCAAGGCCTGCGTGGTCACGCTGTAAAACTGGTCCTGCTGCTAAGTAACGAAAGCCAAAACCAAAGCGCACCGCTTTATCAATATCTTCCAAACTGGCAATGCCTTCATCCACCATCCAGAAGGCTTCGCGTGATAAAGCATGTTGCAAGCGGTTGGCTAAAAAACCAGGTAGGTCTTTTTTTACTGTTACCGGCACCATGCCGCAGGCCGTCATTAAGCGCGACAGACTTTCACCCACAAGGGGTGACGTTTTTGGCCCGTAAACGACTTCAACACACGGCACTAAATGGGCTGGCATAAAAAAGTGTAGGCCAATCATGCGGGCTTGCGTTTTTAAATCTGTACAGATCGCGCTAATTGGAAAGCTCGAGCTATTGCTCGCTAAGACGGTTTTTGCGTTGGCGCGTTTTTCTAATTCAATAAATAAAGACTGTTTGATATCTAACCGTTCGGGTATGCACTCAACCACTAAATCTACTTTAGACCAATTGATCTCATCTAATGATCCCGCCGTAGTTAAGAGATGAATGCGATCCTCAAAACCGAGCTCGGTCATTTGATTGGCAAAGTAGGTCGGTAAAGTGACTCGCCGCTCGGTTGTTAATTCGTATACTTGCGTAGCACAGCCGCCACGGGCATAAACCGTGGCGACATCAGCCCCCATCGTGCCCCCACCGATAATCAATACTTTGGTTGCTGCTGGCGTAAATAACATCTCAGTATTCCTTAATAATCGGTGCAGAACGGGTTGCAAGTGGCACCATAAAATCAAAATCGCACCCCACATCGGCTTGTGTGACGGTCGTTTGATAAAGTCGCTGATACCCTGTTGCTGGAATTTCCAAGCGCGCGTCAGGATTGCCTAACTCCGCTAAGCGTCGCAGAATTTCTGCTTGATCGACCTCCAGGGTGATGCTACGCTTAGCAACGTCTAACTCAATCATGTCACCATTACGCACCGCTGCAAGTGGGCCATTTTCGGCAGCCTCTGGGGTGATATGTAAAATAATAGTACCAAAAGCTGTGCCACTCATGCGTGCATCAGAAATACGCACCATATCTTTCACGCCAGCTTGCGCTAATTTTTTGGGAATAGGTAAATATCCCGCCTCGGGCATACCTGGCGCGCCTTTAGGTCCAGCATTTTGCAAAACCAATATATCATCCTCCCGCACATCTAAATCATCGCGATCAATGCGCAAAGCTAAATCTTCTAAAGAAGTGAAAACCACTGCACGACCCCGATGTTGCAATAAAACTGGAGTTGCAGCAGAGTGTTTAATAATTGCTCCACGTGGCGCTAAATTCCCTTTTAATACAGCGAGCCCGCCAACTGGAAAGATGGGTTCGGTAGCTATCCGAATCACTTTTTTAGCGCGCGTTGTACTTTTTTTATTGTTAGACGAGGTAATTTCTTCACCAAGGGTACGGCCACTAATCGTCATGCAATCTAAATAAAGGTGGGGTTTTAATTCTTGTAAGATCGCCATCAAGCCACCCTCCTCGTATAAATGCTCCATGTAATGACTACCACTCGGTTTTAAATCCACTAACACTGGAACCTGACGACCTAAGCGGTCAATTGCTGCTAAGTCAATCTGTATACCGAGGCGCGCTGCAATTGCGGTGAAGTGAATCAGGGCATTGGTTGAGCCGCCAATGGCATGTAATACAGTAAAGGCATTCGTCAATGCCTGTGGCGTCAAAATTGCTTGGCTAGAAAAAGTACTGGGGTCAGGTAATTGCGCCAACTCGACTGCGCGCCGCCCAGTAAACTCGGCCAGACGAAAGCGTTCGGCCATCACTGCGGGTACCGCTGCTGTGCCAGATAAGCTCATACCTGCGGCTTCAACCATGCAAGCAATTGTGCTGGCCGTACCCATCACCATACAGGTACCAGTAGTAGGTGCTAATTTTTCATTGACAGCATCAATTTCAGCTTGATCAATTTCATGGGCGCGAAACTTAGCCCAATAGCGCCGACAATCGGTGCAAGCGCCCAAGCGATCGCCTTGGTAAGTGGTGGTTAGCATCGGTCCAGTAGGAATCGAAATGACCGGCACAGTTACACTAGCAGCGGCCATTAATTGCGCAGGAATAGTTTTATCGCAACCACCAATTAATATGACCGCATCAACGGGTTGAGCACGGATCATTTCTTCCGTATCTAAGGCCATCAAATTGCGTAAATACATACTGGTCGGAAAGGCAAACGACTCATGAATCGAAATGGTAGGGAAAACCATCGGCATGCCACCAGCTTGCATCACCCCGCGCTTCGCCGCCTCAATCATTTGTGGCACATTGCCATGACAGGGGTTAAAGTCGCTGAAGGTATTGGTAATGCCAATAATTGGCCGGTCGAGAGCGCTATCGCTATAGCCCATCGCCTTAATAAAGGCCTTACGTAAAAATAGCGAAAATCCTGCATCGCCATAGCGTGTCAGTCCCTTTAGCATGCCTTTAGGCGAAGTTCTAGATGGCTCAGAATTGCTCACTGGTATGTCCCAAAAGTTAATAAAGAGTTAGGGTAGCAGGATTAAGAAAACACTTACAATGTGCCATTATTTCAAGAAAATATAAAGAGACATGATTCCCGCTAACACGGTACTCCAAGTTGGCCCCTTTTCAGGCCCGATGCAGGCTGAAATCGACCGCCGACTTCCCAATGGTATGTATGGTCAGCTACTTAATGCCCAAGATAGCCCCCCAGCCTTTGAATACCGGGCGATTCTCACCCGCTCGCCCACCATTATTCCCATTAGCCTTTTAGAACAGTTACCAAACGTAGAAATCATTGCCAATTGCGGCGTTGGCTACGACAATTTGCCCCTCGAATACTTACAACAACGAAATATTGTGGCCACTAATACACCTGGGGTACTCAATGATGCGGTGTGTGAGCTGACAATCGGCTTGTTGCTCTCTTTAATGCGCCACATACCAACTGCAGAACAGTATTTGCGTTCAGGCAGTTGGGCTAAGGGGCCCTATACCTTAACTAGTAGTTTGGCTGGAAAACGGGTGGGCATCGTTGGCCTTGGTCGTATTGCTCTTGACCTCGTTGAGCGTCTCACCCCATTTAAGGTACACATTAGCTACACTGGGCCGAATAAAAAAAATGTGCCCTATACCCACTATGGTGATATCGTCAGCTTAGCTGCTAATTGTGATATTTTGATCATGCTCTGTCCCGCTGGACCAAGCACCGCAAAAATTGCAAATGCCGCAGTGTTTAAGGCCTTGGGACCAACCGGTTATTTTATTAATATTGCACGTGGCAGTGTGCTTGATGAAGCAGCGCTATTACACGCATTAGAAAATAAACTGATTGCTGGGGCAGCCTTAGATGTATTTGAAAATGAACCCCATCCTAATCCTGAATTTTTTAAATTGAATAATGTTCTGCTCACACCACATATGGGTAGCGGCACAAATGAAACCCGCATTGCCATGACTAACTTAACCCTCGATAATCTCGACGCTTTTTTTCATCAGCAACCCCTTCTTACCCCTATCCCTATTGATCTGGAGACCTTATGAAACCGATTGCCTCACCCTTACCAACCATTCTTTCGCCGGTCTTAACCCCCTTTAATACAGATGGCAGCCCCAATTCAAAGATCTTACTAAAACAATGTCAATGGTTATCAAAAAATGGTGTGGGTCATGCTGTTTTTGGCACTAATTCAGAGGCAAACTCCATGTCGGCTACCGAAAAATTACGGGTACTCGATGATTTATTAAGCGGTGGCCTCGATCCAAATCACATGATGCCAGGCACCGGTGCTTGCTCAGTAGATGATGCCGTGACCATGACCAAAGCCGCAGTCAAAGCTAAATGTGCTGGCGTTTTAATGTTACCGCCCTTTTACTATAAAGATGTATCAGATGATGGTTTATTTGCTTACTTTGCTGAAGTGATTGAAAAAGTCGGCGATAGTGCTTTACAAATTTATGTTTACAACATTCCGCCTGTGAGTAAAATTGGTTTAAGCTTAGATTTACTTGAACGTTTGGTCGAGGCTTTTCCAAAAACTGTTGTCGGCATTAAAGACAGCTCTGGCGACTGGGATTACACTGAATCAGTCATTAAAGTGTTGGCGCCCACTGGCTTTCGGGTCTATGCGGGGAGTGAAATATTTTTACTACGTACCATGCGGGCAGGCGGAGTTGGCTGTATTTCTGCTACAGCTAATATCAACCCAAAAGCCATTGCCGATTTAGGCGCCCATTGGGAAGATGCTTATGCCGATGAAAGTCAGGCGGCTTTAGACAAGGTGCGTGCAGTATTTATGCAGTACCCTCCGATGGCGGCTATGAAAGCAGCAGTTGCCCATTTCAGCAAAGATCCAGGCTGGTTACGCATGCGCCCACCCCTCGTCACTTTGCCAGCTGAGCAACAGAAAAAATTAATTGCTCAATTGGCAGCAATTCATTTCACCATGCCCGGTCTTTAACCGTATTACACTTATTTTTCTATTAGGAGATGCACCATGAAACTGTCTAAATTAATTATCGTATTTACAGCATTGTTTTTTTCTAGCGCCCAAGCAGAAAATTTATCGATTGCCACCGGCGGTACTGGCGGCGTCTATTACCCAATGGGTGGTGGCCTGGCCGCAGTTCTTTCTAAATATATTCCCAATATGTCGGCGACTGCCGAAGTCACCGGCGGCTCGGTTGATAACCTAAACCTCATTGGTACAGGCAAACCCTACGTCGGTTTTTCAATGGCCGATGCCGCTAAAGACGCACAAATGGGTGAAGGTAAGTTTGCTAATAAAAAAGTTGACTTACGCACGCTGTTGGTGCTCTATCCCAATTTAATGCACGT
This sequence comes from uncultured beta proteobacterium, assembly GCA_903944725.1. Classification (GTDB taxonomy): domain Bacteria; phylum Pseudomonadota; class Gammaproteobacteria; order Burkholderiales; family Burkholderiaceae; genus Polynucleobacter; species Polynucleobacter hahnii. Next base: position 3,352 of record CAJASX010000104.1, on the reverse strand, counting down.
GGTTACAGTAGAGTCAACTGGTATCAAAACTATGAAAGATTTAAAAGGTAAGCGAGTAAGCACCGGAGCACCGGGCAGCGCTACCGAAATTATGGCTTTTCGTGAGCTTGAGGCAGCAGGACTCGATAAAGATAAAGATGTTAAACGTGAGCGTTTAAGCGTGGCTGAATCGGTGAATGCCATTAAAGACCGCAAAATTGATGCATTCTTTTGGGTTGGCGGCCTACCAACTGCAGCAGTAACCGATTTAGCCAATAGCCCAGGCATGAAAATCGTCATGATCGACAATGCTGATGAAGTTACGCCGATGAATAAGAAGTTCGGTAACCTCTATTTCCCTGCCGTTATTCCTAAGACTATCTACACAGGCATGGCTAAAGACAATAAAGTGTCAGCGGTCGCCAATATATTAGTAGTCAATGCCAATATGTCAGATGCTGAAGCCTACCAAATTGTGAAAACTATTTTTGATCATAAAATCGATTTAGTCCGTACTCATCAGGAATACATTAACGTTACTTTAGAAAATCAAAAAACTAAATCTACGCCAGTAGCTTATCACCCTGGAGCCTTAAAATATTTTAAAGAAAAGAAATTAAACCTGAATTAATCACCAGCTTCATAAAATCGAATAGCGATGGAACAAGTGCCCATTGATAGCATGACTCAAGCCAAACTTGAGTCATTTATTAAACAAGAAGAAGGCGATGCGAATGATTATCGTGGGTGGTTAGCAACCTTCATTACTTTGGCAGCAGTTGGTATGTCACTGTTCCATCTTTATGCCGCCTATGCCATTGTGCCTACCCAAGTATTACGTACGGTGCACGTTGGCATTGTTTTGTTTTTAGTTTTCCTCAGTTTTCCATTTCTGCATCGTTTTAAGAATCGTCTGATGTGGTGGGATGTACTCTTGGCAATTGGGTCAATTGTGATTGCCTATTACATCTTAAGTAGTGGTGATGAATTTGCTGATCGCAATACTGCCCCTAATCCTACTGATGTCATGTTTGGTATTGCATTGATATTGATGATCTTAGAGGCAGTTCGTCGTACCAATGGCATGGTCTTGGTCAGCGTAACTGTTTGCTTCTTGCTCTACGCCCTCTTCGGCAATCATTTACCCGCCCCCTGGACTCATAAAGGCTATGACTTAGATCGCTTAGTCGGCTATATGTACATGACACTTGAAGGCATTTACGGTACGGCAGTTGATGTTTCGGCCACTTTAATTATTCTCTTCACTATTTTTGGGGCTTTTTTACAGTTCACTGGTGCGGGTAAATTTTTTATCGATTTTTCATTTGCTGCCATGGGCGGTAAATCGTCGGGTGTGGGGCGAACCATCGTCCTATCTTCATTTTTACTTGGTGGTCCATCAGGCTCGGGGGTTGCCACTACTGTTACGGTTGGCTCTGTGGCAGCGCCAATGCTCGAAAAAGTTGGCTATGAACGTAATGCGGCTGGCGGCCTTTTGGCAGCTGGCGGCTTGGGGGCGATTATTTCACCTCCCGTATTAGGAGCAGCGGCATTTTTAATCGCTGACTTCTTAAAAATTTCTTATCTTGATGTGCTGCTAATGGCCAGTATTCCAACCATCTTATTTTATCTTGGTCTATTTGTCATGGTTGAAATTGATGTGCGCAAATATGGCATGAAAGAAATTCATTTTGAAACTGTTGAAAGCGCTTGGTCGCTAACTAAAAAATATTGGTTTCATTTCTTTTCCTTGATTTCAATTGTGGTCTTCATGATGTATGGTTTTTCACCCATTATGTCGGTATTCTGGGCCACAGTCGTATCTGCCGCATCTAGCATGCTCAGACGTGATACCGCAATCATTCCTTATGAGTGGTTTACCGGCAAAATGCCTTTGTTGTCAGGTCTATATCACTCAAATTTAACTAAAGCCTTAGCAGCCGGCTCGACTGGCGTTTTAGCGATTGCGGTAACTTGCGCTGGCGCAGGTTTAATTGTGGGCACAGTAACGCTTACTGGCTTGGGTCTTAAATTTAGCACGATCGTGATTCAATACGCTGGCGGCTCTTTATTGCTAACGACTATTTTTACGGCACTGGTAGTTTGGGTGGTTGGCTTAGCAGTGCCCGTCACTGCTTCTTACATCATTTGCGCCGTAATTGCTGCTCCAGCGCTAATCAATTTAGGGGTTCCTGCCTTTGCTGCACATATGTTTATATTCTATTATGCGGTTCTTTCTGAGGTGTCTCCACCTACAGCGCTCTCGCCTTTTGCTGCAGCCGCTATTTGCAAAGGAAATCCTTACAAAACTACGATGCAAACCTGGAAATATGTCGCGCCAGCGATTTTGGTGCCATTTATGTTTACCCTAGACAAATCAGGCTCTGCCTTACTTCTGATGGGCTCTATGGAGGCTTTAAGTAAAGCTAATTGGACTGATATTGCCTGGGTTTCATTTACTGCAGCAATTGGCGTGATCTGCTTAGCGGGAGGCCTACAAGGGTGGTTTATTGAAAAGACCCGATGGCTAGAGCGCACCATCATGGTGGTCGCGGGCGTTGCTTTAGCCTATCCCTCTACTGAAGCTGATTTAATTGGCTTTGTTGGCTTTGCTTTGGTTCTCGTTACCCAAGTACTGCGGCACTTTCGCATGAAGCGCTACAAAATATCTTAAGTGATAGTGGTCCAGGCTAATTTTCCTGCCAGCTTTTTAATTTCGGTTTCATTAAATTCAAATCCTAAACCGGGTGTTTGATGCAAAATTAAATCGCCGTTTTTAAAGCTTAATTGCCGATTGATTAAGCGCCGAAAATTGAGTACCTGATCGTCCGAAAAAAACTCTACAAAGCGCGCATTCGGAGTAGCTGCTACTAAGGGCGCATGTAGGTCATGAAACCAGTGCGGGCAAACCGTAATGCCTTTGGCATCGGCATAATTGGCAATGCGTCGCCATTCAGAAATGCCGCCACAAACTGCAGCATCACTTTGTAAAATGCCGGCCCCACCTGCATCAATCAACTCACGAAACCGCCAGCGGCCTGCTTCAATTTCACCAGTGGCCACAGTAATCATGGTGCTTCGAGCTAATGCGGCATGCAAATCGATTGCATCAGGTGAAAAGGGTTCTTCAATCCAATAGGGGTCGTAAGCCTCAAACCGACGCACATAATCTAAAGCAGTGGGTAAGTCGCGCCAAGCATTATTGGCATCTAACATCAGCAAAATATCGGGGCCAATCGCCTCTCGGGCCGCTTTCACTCGCGCCTCTTCCTCGCGTGGCGAGAGGCGACCCACTTTCATTTTGACTGCCTTAAAGCCTAGCTTAAGGTACGACTCCATTTCTTTACCTAATTTGGTGGGAGTCTTGCCGGGT
>CAJASX010000103.1 GCA_903944725.1 uncultured beta proteobacterium | reverse complement strand
TTAGGTATCTATGCCTATCGGGCTAACTTTCTTTTGGCTTATTCGCAATTAAGCGTCGCCCCCCTTGAAATTGCTGAATCATTAGAGCAACTGCGGGCTTTGTGGCATGGCTACGAAATTCAGGTCTGCTTGGCTACTCACGTCCCTCCTCCTGGTGTCGATACTGCAGAAGACCTCGAGCGAGTGCGAGCCCTGTGGAAATAGTCTAGCTGGCCAAAAAATCGCCAGTTTAGGAAAAGCGTTCACTTTTAGAAAATTGTCGCTATCGGGAAAATCCTTAGCCACGATTGACGCTAAGCGTGAAGAAATACAGGACAATCACTCTTTAGATATGATTTTGCGGTTTTAGGGGAAGAACGATGCGTTTAATTCTGTTAGGTGCGCCAGGTGCGGGTAAAGGAACTCAAGCCCAATTTATTTGCAAGCAATATGCAATTCCACAAATTTCTACGGGCGATATGTTGCGCGCTGCAGTAAAGGCGGGTACTGAGCTCGGTATTGCCGCTAAAAAGATTATGGATTCAGGTGGTCTCGTTTCGGATGACATCATCATTGGCCTAGTGAAAGACCGCTTGACTCAGCCCGATTGTTCTCAAGGTTATTTATTTGATGGTTTTCCTCGCACCATTCCACAAGCCCAAGCAATGAAAGACGCCGGCGTTCCCATTGACTACGTATTAGAAATTGATGTGCCCTTTGAGGCCATCATTGATCGCATGAGTGGTCGGCGGGTTCACCCAGCTTCAGGGCGTACTTATCACCTCACCTTTAATCCACCAAAAGTAGCGGGTAAAGACGATGTCACTGGCGAGCCCTTAATTCAGCGGGATGATGATAAAGAAGAAACTGTACGCAAACGTCTACAGGTGTACAACGATCAAACTAGGCCACTGGTAAATTACTACTCTAGTTGGGCAAATACCCCCGATCTGCAAGCTAAAGTAAAGGCGCCGGCCTATTGCAAAGTGAGTGGCACTGGTAGTGTTGATGTCATTACGCAAACTATTTTTAAAGCGCTTCAATAAGTTTTACGCGCCTTAACCGGTTTGAACCTATCAACCAAATCGAAAACTATTTTGGGTATATATTACCCATTCATTCTTTTTGCTAGCCTTGGATTTTTTGGCTACGCAATGCCGGCTGTTGATTGGTTTACTGCGGCGCCAGGTGATTTGATCGATGGTAGATTTAATAGCGTAATCCTAGAGCATTTTTATGGCTGGATTACCGGACTTCAGAAAGACCTATGGAGTCCACCCTTCTTTTATCCAAATCTGAATGTGCTTGCCTTTAGTGATAATCATTTTGCTAATGCTTTTATTTATGCCTTGCTTCGTATTTTGGGTCTATCACGAGAGGTAGCGTTTAGTGGCTGGTATGTCATCGGCTGCTCTCTCAATTTTATCGTCACCTTCGTTGTGCTAAGAAAATTTAATTTCTCCGTATTTTCAGCTAGTGCTGGGGCTTTTGTTTTTTCATTCTTTCTACCAGCCATTGCGCAGGCGGGCCATGCTCAATTAACCTATCGCTTTGCGATACCCCTAGCCTTTTATGAATTTTCGAATTTAATTTACAAGCGCCAAATTAGCGCATTAGGGCTATTATTTTTTTGGATCTGCGTGCAATTTTATTGTTCAATTTATTTAGGTGTATTTCTTGTTTTTCTCATCCTGGCTGCTTCCATTGCCTCGCTTTTTCTACCGCATAAAAATTTATTTAAAGACTTAATACGCTCATGGTCTGATTTAAAAAAGCCTAGTCAACTTGCGGTCAGTGCGCTATTGATTATTAGCTCTATCAGCATTATTTTATTGCTTGAAAAATATCAACAAGTGGCTTCACTCTATGGATTTAAAGGCAATGTTGTGGAAGTAAAACACATGTTACCAAGATTAGAAAGCTACCTCATTGCTGATAATTCAATCCTCAGTTCGTTTGTTGGCAGTTGGTTTAATCAAATTCCCCTCTATAGAAATGAACATCAATTATTCATAGGAATTGGGGTTGCATTGTTATTTTTCATTGGCTGTTGTATTCCTTGGTTTAATTACTTTAGTGCCAATAGACCCTATGCCAAGCACCAAAATGCAATTGGTAAGCTAGCATTTTTTTCATTACTAATTCTTTTTGTATCAACCTTGCAGTATGGCGGGGGTGGCGGACAGCTAACCAGCCCCTACGAGTACCTCTTATCGATTCCAGGAATCTTATCAATTCGAGCGGTCACCAGAATGATTCTGGTCCAAGGCTTACTGGTCGCTATTCTGGTGGCTTTAGCTTGTGAAACTTTAATCAGTAGCCTTAATAAAAAACATTATTTTTGGCGCTTGGCTTGTATTGCCATTGTGGCAACTTTGCTGAGTCTAGAAGTGATCTTTTTCCAGCATGTTAAAACACCAAATGCAATCTGGATTGAACGCTTAAATAGACTCTCTGTCCTTCTGCCTAAACCCGTTGCGGCTGGTAGTATTTTATTTGTTGATAACAGCGGTAATGAAACTTGGTATTTTGCAGAAGTTGATGCTATGGTTCTTGCGCAAGATTTGGGTATACCAACTATTAACGGCTATTCGGGAAAACTGCCTCCTGGACATGACCAACAATCACCAAATTCATGCATTCCTTATCTAGCCCGCGTGCAAGACTATGGTAAATTTCATCATCTACCTGAAGCGTCTATGAATGAATTAATGACTCATGTTATTCAAATACCCCCTTCGTCCTGCGTAAAGTGAATTGATTTAATTCTTATTGATCTAAATGCGCCTCTCTGTCATTATCCCCTGCTATAACGAACTCAACACTATTGATGACATTATTAATGCCGTTAATGCTGCGCCGTACCCCGATAAAGAAATTATCATCGTTGATGATTGCTCAACCGATGGTACCCGCGAAAAACTAAAGCAAGAAATAGAAAATTCGGGTCGCGTTAGCAAAGTGCTCTATCACGCTATCAATCAAGGTAAAGGTGCCGCATTGCGCACCGGTATTCAAGCTGCTACCGGTGATTTAGTCATCATTCAAGATGCTGATATGGAATATGACCCCAATGAATATCCTCGTCTAGTTGAGCCTATTTTGAATAATCGTGCCGATGTGGTGTTTGGTTCGCGATTTTTAGGTGGCGATGCGCATCGGGTGCTTTATTTTTGGCACCGCGTTGGCAATGGCCTACTAACCTTAATGTCAAATATGTTTACCAATTTAAATTTAACGGATATGGAAACCTGCTACAAAGTGTTTCGCCGCGAAATTATTCAAAGCATCCAGATCGAAGAAAATCGCTTTGGCTTTGAGCCCGAAATTACTGCCAAAGTAGCAAAGCTAAATTGCCGAATTTTTGAAGTCGGTATTTCTTACTACGGGCGCACCTATGATGAAGGTAAGAAAATTGGCTGGCGCGATGGCGTACGCGCGATCTACTGCATCATTAAATACAGCTAACACACCGAAGACCTCCCCGAACGCACCGAAGACCTCCCTTTAGCCCGCTTAACTGCTCTTAGTAACAGAACAGTTCCATAAAATCCAAGTATTTCATTTGCTAAAGAACAATTCCATAAAAGCCAAGTACTTCCTTTGCTAAAGAAAAAGTTCCGCAGGCTTTTTCGAGCAAAGGAAATACTTGGCTTATTACTTGGCTTTTTCGAACAAAGGTAGTAAAGACCCTGCCAAAGTTATTTAGGGTAAACAGTAGTTCAGATGACTATTTCAGCTCTTTTAAGGCACTTTCAAACGATTCAATATCAGCAAAACTACGATACACCGAAGCAAACCGAATGTAAGCTACCTTATCAAGGCGTTTAAGTTCACGCATGACTAACTCTCCTACGCGTTCACTCGGAATTTCTTTTTCACCCAAGCTTAAGAGTTTTTCTTCAATACGGCCCACCGCTTCATCAACTGCATCCGCTGAAACAGGGCGCTTACGTAAGGCCAAACGAATCGAGCTAATTAACTTGTCGTGGCTGTACTCTACTCGACTGCCATTTTTCTTCACAATTGCGGGCAAGGTTAACTCAGCACGCTCATAGGTTGTAAATCGTTTATCGCAAGATGCACAGCGCCGACGCCGGCGAATTGAATCACCCTCGTCAGACTCGCGCGTATCCATCACCTGAGTGTCGTCACCATGACAGAACGGACAGCGCATGCTGGACTTCTATGTTTAGCCGTAAACCGGAAAGCGCTTAGTTAACTCACCTACTTGCGCCTTGACTTTAGCAATATTTGCTGGATCATTCGGGTTATCTAGTAAGTCGGCAATCAGATAGCCTACTTGCTTGGCTTCAGCTTCTTTAAAACCACGGGTTGTCATCGCTGGTGAACCTAAGCGAATACCACTCGTCACCATGGGTTTTTCAGGGTCGTTTGGAATACCATTTTTATTTACAGTAATGTGGGCTTCGCCCAAAATACGCTCAGCTTCTTTACCAGTCATTTTCTTAGCGCGTAAATCAACTAACATCACATGCGCCTCGGTACCACCAGAAACAATCCGCAAACCGCGCTCAGTCAAGGCTGAAGCCAATGCTTTAGCATTTGCAATGACTTGCTTTTGGTACTCTTTGAAGCTGGGCTCAAGGGCTTCTTTAAATGCCGTGGCTTTACCAGCAATGACATGCATTAAGGGGCCACCCTGTAGACCTGGAAATACTGCAGAGTTAATAGCCTTCTCATGCTCGGCTTTCATCAAAATAATACCGCCACGGGGGCCGCGCAAACTTTTATGCGTGGTTGAAGTGACCACATCTGCATGTGGTACTGGGTTTGGATATTCACCAGCAGCAATTAATCCTGCATAGTGCGCCATATCAACCATAAAAATCGCACCAATTTCTTTAGCAACCTTTGCAAAGCGAGCGAAATCGATTTTGAGTGAGTAGGCAGAGGCACCAGCAATGATCAACTTAGGTTTATGCTCACGCGCTAAACGCTCCATTTGCTCATAGTCAATGACTTCATTTTTATCTAAGCCATAAGCAATGGGATTAAACCATTTACCACTTAAATTTAAAGCCATACCGTGGGTTAAGTGGCCACCTTCAGCCAAGCTCATACCCATAAAGGTATCACCGGGTTTTAAGAAAGCTAAAAATACTGCTTGATTAGCCGAAGCTCCACAATGCGGTTGCACGTTAGCGGCTTCTGCACCAAATAAAGTTTTTACGCGATCAATCGCCAATTGTTCGGCCACATCAACAAACTCACAACCGCCGTAATAGCGCTTACCAGGATAGCCTTCGGCATACTTATTAGTTAATTGCGAACCTTGTGCCTGCATTACCGCCGGTGAGGTATAGTTTTCAGAGGCGATTAATTCAATATGATCTTCCTGACGGCGATTTTCATTCTGAATACTTGCCCATAATTCAGGGTCGGTTTTGGCTAAAGTATTTTGACGGTCAAACATGTAAGGCTCCTGTATTAATTATTGTATTTGCTTATTATGCTGAATTTTTGTGCAACGCTAATCGAGCGGCATTTGGTTTTAGCGATAAAATCACCCTACATCATACAAAAACCCTATGAATTCAGCTCAAGACCTCTCTATTCTCTCTCTCGTCCTCAATGCCAGCCTGCTGGTGCAAGGCGTTATGGCCCTATTAATGGCGATGTCAATTGCTTCTTGGGCCATTATTTTTAAGAAAAGCTCGATTTTGCGTGCGGTTCGCAAAGATACTGAGCGCTTTGAGCGCGAATTTTGGTCGGGGGGTGATCTGAATACCCTTTTAGAATCAGCCCAGCGCACCACCCATAGTGCAGCGGTGCTCGAACGCATTTTTGCGGCTGGCATGCAAGAATTTTTAAAAGCCCGCGATATTGATCCTGCTCGACGGGCGATGAAAGCAGCTTACCAACGTGAAATGGACCGGCTCGAGGCCAATTTACCCTTCTTAGCCTCGGTCGGCTCGGTCTCACCCTACATTGGCCTGTTTGGGACAGTTTGGGGCATCATGCATGCCTTCCGCGGCTTAGCTAATGTGCAGCAAGCTACTTTAGCTGCGGTAGCACCCGGTATTGCTGAGGCTCTTGTCGCAACTGCTATTGGTCTATTTGCAGCCATTCCCGCGGTTATTGCCTACAACAGCAATGCTACTGATATCGATCGACTCTCAATACGATTTGAAACTTTTATTGAAGAGTTCACCAATATTCTTCAGCGCCAAGCTGCTCGCTAAGATTAATTAAGCGATCAATCACGATGGCGCAATCGAACCGCTCTTCCTTTCGATCTTCTCGCCGCCGAGTAATGTCGGAAATTAATGTGGTGCCCTACATTGATGTGATGTTGGTCTTATTGGTTATTTTTATGGTGACTGCTTCGGCCGTAAACCCTGGCATTGTCAATTTACCCACCGTTGGTGGTGCTAAAACGCAAGCGCTACCGCCGATCTTTTTAAATATTGATGCTAAAGAAAATATTACGGTGCGCTCTGAAGGTGCGCCGACTCAATCACTCACAGCGCTTGAGCTTGGTGTTTTTGCCCGTACTCAAGCCGAAAAATCGGTTGATCAACCAGTCGTTCTCGCTGCCGATAAATCAGTTAAATATGAGGTAGTGATGGATGTGATGGCCAAGTTAAAAGAAAACGGTGTGAAACGAGTTGGGCTGGCCGTCAAGAGTCAATAAAAACTACTAATGATGAAATTAAAAATTAATTCATGGGTAACTAATGAGTAGCGCTCAAAATTGGACCGAACCACAGTTTCCCTTTCGTGGCTCACCAGCAGCTCGTCCAAAAAAAATTCCCAAAGAAAAATCGGGTCGTGCGATTACCCTTTCCTTGCTTGCACATGTGGCTTTATTAGCCTTACTCACCTTTGGCATTAGTTGGCGTAGTAGTACCCCTGCTGGCATCGAAGTTGAGTTATGGGATGCAACCCTGCCTACCCCAGTAATTGAAGAGCCTTTACCTAAGATCGATTTTAAAAATGATGATGCAGATATTGCCCTAAAGAAAAATAAAGTGATTCCCCCGAAAGTGGAACCTAAAGTGGAGAAGCCCTTGCCTCCTCCGCCTGCGCCGCCGAAGGCTAAGGATGCACCAAAAGAAGCGCCTAAAGCCGCTAAGCCTGCGGTAACACCGCCTGCGCCTGCAGCTAAAGCCAGCCCAGCTACTGAGAAAGCCCGCGCTGATCAATTAAGCCGCCTAAAAGCCGCAGCTGGCGCTGAAGGCGGTAGCGGTGGTAAAACAGGCAGTGGAGTAGGAGCTGGCGGGAATGCCCCATCTGGTTATGCCGATAAAGTTCGCCGAAAAGTAAAACCCTTCATTGTGTTTAATCCCGAAGCAGTGGTCGGTAACCCAGCTGTCGTGATTGAAATTGAGTTAGCTCCTGATGGCGCCATCTTAAGTCGTAGCATTGCCTCAACAAGTGGCGATGCTAATTGGGATCGTGCGGTTTTACTGGCGCTTGATCGCGCCCAAAGCCTACCGAAGGATGACAATGGTTTAATACCTATGCGCCAAATGAAATTGACTTTCAAACCTAAGGATTAAATGCATGCCTCACCTTAATCTCCTCAAGCCACTGATCTTTTTGCAGCCCTTGTTAACCATCTACCGCGGAGCATTTTCCGCCCTCTTACTTGGCTCCTGTTTAGCGCTGTGCTCTACAGTCAACGCGCAAATGAATATTGAAATTACTGGTGTGGGTCAATCGCTGTATCCCATTGCAGTCATGCGTTTTCAAAATGAGTCTAAGTTGCCTACGAATGTGACCGACATTATTCGGCAAGATTTAGCCCGTAGCGGCTACTTTAAAAATACTGAAAATGGCAATGCCAGCGAAAGCGACGAAGACACACCAAACTATAAAACTTGGGCGGCACGGGGCGCTGATGCTTTAGTCGTGGGCTCAGTAGAGCAAAAAAGTGCTACTAGTTTTGAGATTCGTTATAAATTATTTGATATTCGTAAAGCGCAAAGCCTCAATGGTTTAGTGCTTACTGCTACGGCTGATAATTTGCGCCAAGTTGCCCACAAAATTGCTGATGACATTATTTTTAAATTACTCGGTGAGCGTGGTATTTTTTCTACTAACCTATCTTATGTGATTAAAGATGGCAAGCGCTACCGCTTGGTTATCTCTGATGCTGATGGCCAGAACATTCGTAATGCTTTAAACAGTGCTGAACCCATTATCTCGCCTGCATGGTCACCTGATGGTAAACGTGTCGCTTATGTTTCCTTTGAAGATCGCAAGCCAGTTATTTATATTCATGAACTCACTACGGGTAAACGAATTTCCCTCTCGAACCAAAAAGGCAATAACAGCGCGCCTGCATGGTCGCCTGATGGTAAAAAAGTTGCGCTAGCTTTATCGCGGGATGGCAACACCCAAATTTATCTAGTCAATGCAGATGGCACCAGCTTGCAACGGCTAACGCGGGGTAGCACCATTGATACCGAACCCCAGTTTTCTCCCGATGGACGTTTTATTTACTTTACTAGCGACCGCGGCGGAAACCCACAAATTTATCGGATGAGTGCTAATGGTGAAGGGTCTGAGGGTGCCAAGCGCATTAGCTTTAAGCAGGCTTTTGTAACCTCGCCACGCATTTCTCCAGATGGCAAAAATCTGGTTTTTATTGCCAATGGCGGCAGTGGCTTTAAAGTGCATCTGATGAATTTAGCGACTGGCGAAACGGTGGCGCTTACCGATACAGTAAATGATGAATCACCCTCTTTTGCCGCGAATGGGCGCTACGTGCTTTATTCCACTCGGGTTGGTGCGCGGCGGGTGTTAGCTGCTGTCTCAGTTGATGGTAGTTCGAAACAGATCTTAAGCATTCCAGGCGCAGATGTACGTCAGCCTTCTTGGGGGCCTTTTATGGACTAAAAGCTAGGCTCAGATCCGAGCAAGGCATAATATCCCCATCAAATTAATAACGATCGCTCGATTTATAAAGGAAACTACCATGCAACTATTCTCTCTCTTTAGTCGCTTGCTAAATCAAAGCTTCAATCAATCCTACAACCGCCGCGCAGCTGGTTTAGCACTATGCGGTTTTGTGGCCCTAATTACCGCTTGCTCTTCAGGTGTAAAACTCGATGATGTAGAGGGTACAAGTGCTAAAAGCGCTAAGGATGCCAGCGCTTTTGGTTCACAGCCGTGGAATGATCCGAAGAGCCCGCTATTTGAGAAAAGTATTTATTTTGGCTTTGATGAGTACAACGTTTCACCCAGCAAATACCAAAAAATGTTGATAGCCCATGCTAATTACCTTAAACAAAATACTGCACAAAAAATTATTATCCAAGGCAATACCGATGATCGCGGCACCACTGAGTACAACTTGGCATTAGGGCAACGTCGTTCAGATGCAGTACGCAAACAACTCGCTTTATTAGGCGTTGCCGATAGTCAAATGGAAGCCGTGAGTTTAGGCAAAGAAAAACCGAAGGCCGACGGTAATAATGAAGCTGCTTGGGCAGAAAATCGCCGGGCTGATATTGTCTATATTACTAATTGAGCTATCAAGTGACTGCTAAGTGACTTATCTGTGCTTAATTACCCTGGTGCGTCATTAAAAGTATGCCTGTAACAGCGCGCTTTACCACAACCGGCTTTACTATCACCAAATCATTCAGGACCAATATTTTCCTGAGTGCCTTGGTGCTTGCTACAGTAGCATCTACCTGCTTTACCCCGAAGGCTTGGGCCTTGTTTGAAGATGATGATGCGCGTAAGGCTATTCTTGATTTACGTAAATCGCTTGCTGCAACCCAAAGCGCTACTGCAGAGTTACAAAATCAACTCGAGAAGTTAAAAACTGATAATGCGCAATTACGCGGTCGAGTTGAAATGATGGAAAAACAAGCTGAAGAACTACTCGCTAAACAAAAAACTTATTATCAAGATTTAGATTCACGCTTGAGTCATTTAGAACCTCGCACAGTTGAGGTTGAAGGAATAACTGGTTCTGTTCAGCCAGGCGAAAAAATCCTTTACGATGAAGCTTTAAAAGCCTTTCAGGCAAGTAAATTGAAAATAGCGGACGCCGACTTTAGTAACTTTTTGCGTAAATATCCTACTAGCCCTTATTTGCCTTTAGCCCTATTTTGGCTGGGCAATACCAAATATGCCTTGAAAGATTATTCTGGTGCAATTACGCAACTGCAGGCTTTCGTAAAACGTTTTCCCAAGCACCCGCGTGTGCCAGCTGCCTTACTAACCATTGCTAACTGCCAACTAGAAAGTGGCAATAAAACTGCTGCACGCAAAACTTTTAACGAAATTATTAACGACTATCCAGACAGTGAAGCCACGAAACAAGCGCAACAGGTGCTTAAAAACGCTAAATAATTTCTCCCTGTTTTTTACTGCCTTTTGTTAAGTAATTTTTAAGTTTCTGAAATGATGTTTCCATCTTCCTGTCTTCCGCCCCGCAGCCTTCATGCTCCCGCAGTCATCTTATTTTCTGGCGGTCTTGACTCAACTACCTTGCTAGCCTTAGCGAAGCAATTGGGTTATGCGCCTTATGCCTTATCGGTAAGCTATGGTCAAAAGCATTCCTCAGAAATTAATGCCGCCAAACAGATCGCTACTGAAATCGGGGTAGTGCGCCATGAAGTAATTGATATTGATCTCACTCGCTTTGGTGGTTCGGCTTTGACTGACCACAACTTAAAAGTACCCACTACTCCTGGGCTTGCTAATGAAATTCCGATTACTTATGTACCGGCGCGCAATACTATTTTGCTATCTTTGGCGCTGGGGTGGGCAGAGGCTTTGGGTGGTCTTGATATTTTTTATGGGGCTAACTCGGTTGATTATTCGGGCTATCCCGATTGTCGCCCGGAATATGTCAAGTCATTTGAAGTAATGGCCAATTTAGCGACCAAGGCTGGGGTCGAGTCACATGCGCAGGCGACCCGCTTTCGAGTGCATGCGCCAATTATTGATCTCACCAAAGCAGAAATAATTCGCTTAGGTTTAACGCTAGGTATCGATTACGCTAAAACAGTTTCGTGCTATCAAGCTAATAGTGCGGGTGAAGCCTGTGGAGTTTGCGAGTCTTGCCGTTTGCGAAAGATCGGTTTTGCGCAAGCAGAAGTAGCCGACCCTACGCGCTATTGGCTATGACTTACCTAACATGCGAGCCACATAGCGGGCAATTAAATCAACCTCAAGATTGACTTGATCACCAGCTTGTAAATCGCTTAAGGTGGTATTTTGCAAGGTATGAGGAATAATATTAATTTCTATCATGCATGCTGCTGGTTTGGCTTCTGCTAAGTCTGTGCTATTTTCATCACTGACACTATTCACAGTTAATGAAACTCCGTTGACCACGATAGAACCCTTATAAGCTAAAAATTGTGCCAGCTCGGTTGGCGCGGCAATGCGTAATAACCATGAGGTATCTTTACTGGCTGCCGCAGCAAAGTAGGCTACCCGACCAAAACCATCGATATGTCCGCTTACCAAGTGACCACCCAAACGATCACTTAAGCGCAAGGCTTTTTCTAAATTAACTGGGCCAAGCGTTGCTAAGCCAACAGTTTTATTGAGTGACTCACGTGAAATATCGACCATAAAACCGGTTGGATCGCATTGCGTTACCGTCATGCAAGCGCCCTGAATTGCAATACTATCGCCTACTATGACGTCGTCTAAAAAATTTGGCAAAGTGGCGATGCGCAGCTTCAAACCATTGCCTTGCGGGGTAATGGTTTGAATCTGCCCTATTGTTGAAATAATTCCTGTAAACATAAGTGTGATTATTTCATTTTCAGCAGGCGTAGCCGTAAATCAGGATAAAAAATAGCTTGGTCGATGATGCGCCAATCGTTACCCATGAGATCTTGAGATAAATGAGCTGGCGGATCGACCTGCGCCATGCCAAAGCCCTCACCTAAAAAGCGTGGCGCTAAATACAGCAGTAATTCATCAACACAAGCTTCACGTAATAAAGAGCCATTTAACTTAAAGCCAGCCTCAACATGAAT